>CAYHWX010000051.1:0-26584 GCA_964360245.1 uncultured Vicingus sp. | reverse complement strand
GGAGCCATAGGATTAAAAGCTTTGGCTGGAATCAAATTGGTTGGCAAATCAATAAAATTCTGAAACTTTGCTTCTGCCATCACTTGTGGCAAACCATACGCTGTGGTTTCCCAAACTTTCTTTTTTGCAATAGCAATATCCAATTGAGCATTTTTAGTTTGGTAATTGTTTTTTAACGCATAGTCTTGAGCTTGCTTTAAGGAAAACGAATTTTCGGTTGATTGTGCTACTAACGAAAAAGATTGAAAACCCAGCAATACAATAAAAACGAACAGTTGTTTCCTATTAAAAATCATGATTATTA
The DNA here is from genome assembly GCA_964360245.1 of uncultured Vicingus sp. Lineage (GTDB taxonomy): Bacteria > Bacteroidota > Bacteroidia > Flavobacteriales_E > Vicingaceae. The sequence goes on along the minus strand of CAYHWX010000051.1, from coordinate 26,280 downwards.
TCTTTAAGTCGTTTAACAATGTATTTTAATCCCTTGCCACTTGCTATTCCTCGAAGATGATAACGAGCCATTTCTTTATGGATGGCAGAAAAACTATATTTTTGCGAAGGAAACATGTCTGAATCAAATATTTTATCAATCATGGTAATGTAGATACTGGCAATAATTTCGGGATTCACATTTTCGCGATAATATCCTTGCTGAATACCAGTGTTGATATTTTTTACCACCATGTCGTACACAAAACATTTTTTATGATTTTCCATCACCTTCCACGCTTCGGGGTAATATTTTTGCAAATCATACATCACAGCAGGTTGAACAGTTTGTAATTTTTGACTGATTTTTTCGTTAATCGCCAATAACCCATCAATCGCATTCCCTTCATTTCCAGAAATGTCGCCAAGGATACATTCTTGATTACTAAATGCTAATTCGAGTGCTTTTTTAACCAACTCTTTTTTGTCGGAAACATAGAGGTAGAGTGTTTTTTTTGAAATTCCTAAATGCCTCGAAATATCATCCATGGTGAGGCTTTTTATTCCTAATTTCATAAATAATACGGTGGCAGCTAGTAAGATTTCTGTTTCTTTGTCGGGAGTTGGGGTTTCTGTCATATAAAAAATTTAGGGAGCAAACATACGAAACATTTTTTATATTGGAAACATTTTTTGTATTTTTTGTTTCCTATTGGTTAAACTGTAAACTTTTTTTAGGACGGAGACAGTGTTTTTTTTCAACCCCGAAAAAAACAAAAACCAAACAACCCCAAAAATGATGGCTGTTTCTTGGCTAAAAGGCATTGACAATTCACTGTTGAGAAAAAGGAGAAAATGAGAGGGAATTTAATCGATTAAATCGTTAAGTTTGTAGGTACAAACATGGCAAAATCCAACACATATATTGACCTCTTTGCTGGTTGCGGTGGGCTATCTTTGGGCTTACACAACGCAGGTTGGAAGGGACTTTTTGCTATTGAAAAAAATCCAGATGCTTTCAAAACTCTAAAGCATAATCTCATTGACAACAAAAATCATTTTGATTGGCCAAGTTGGTTGCCAAAAGAAAATATTGAAATCGATCAGGCAATAAAACTACACAAAGACAATCTTGAAAAATTAAAAAACAGGGTTGATCTTGTGGCAGGCGGACCGCCTTGCCAAGGTTTTTCAATGGCAGGCAGAAGAAACGAAAATGACCAAAGAAACAACTTAATCAAATCTTATATTGACTTTATCAAAATTATAAAGCCAAAAATTCTGTTCTTTGAGAATGTAAAAGGTTTTACGATGGAGTTCAAAAAAAATAAAGACAAGGGAAAAGAATATTCTTCTTACGTTGAAAATGCTCTAAACCGAGCAGGATATTTTGTAAAAGGTGAATTGGTAAATTTTGGTGAATATGGAATTCCTCAAAAAAGAACAAGATTTATTTTAGTTGGTGTTAGAAAAGATTTAGCTAATGCTTCAAAAGAATTAGCTGAAACGTTTTTTTCAACCATCAAAGAGAACAGACATTCCTTTCTTTCAGAAAAAAACTTAACAGTAAATACAAATCTTAAAGATGCCATTTCTGATTTACTAAAAGCAAATGGATTAAAAGATTCTCCCGACACAAAAAGTTTCCAAGCGGGAATTTATTCAAAAGCAAAAAGCCCGTATCAAATTTTATTGAGAGCAGGAATTGAAAATAAAATTGCTGACAGCCATCGTTTTCCAAAACACCGACCAGACATCATTGAAAAGTTTGATGTCATATTAAAAACGTGCAGAAAAAATAAAGACATTGATGCTAAAACCAGGGAACGTTTTAATATTAAAAAACATACCATAATTCCATTAGACAAAAACGATAAAAGCCCAACCATTACGACCTTGCCTGACGACTATATTCATTATTCCGAACCAAGAATTTTAACTGTTCGGGAGTATGCAAGAATTCAATCATTCCCTGACTGGTACCAATTCCAAGGAAAATACACAACTGGCGGTAAGAGAAGAACACAAGAGGTTCCTAGATATTCACAAATCGGAAACGCAATACCACCTCTATTTGGTGAACAAAGCGGATTGGTTTTAAAAAAACTAATCAGCTAATGGCACAACAACTAAATTTCAAAACAAATGTCCTTCTAAAAAGCATCATCGGTAAAGACCTAATTAACGATGACAACATTGCTGTTTTAGAATTAGTCAAGAATGCCTTTGATGCTGGCTCTCCAATCGTCAATGTTATTTTCAATAACATAAAATCAAATGACGACAGCCAGAATAAAACTTACGGCAAGAACTCTTCTAAAATAATCATTCAGGATTATGGAAAGGGTATGAACAATGAAGACATTGAAAACAAATGGCTAAACATTGCATACTCTGAAAAGAAAAATAAAAAGGAAGAGAACAATAGAATCTTAGCAGGCAATAAAGGCGTTGGTCGTTTCTCATGTGATAGACTTGGGCAGTTTTTGGACATCTACACAAAAACAAAAAATGATAAATCCTATTTCCATTTAAAAATAAATTGGAACGACTTTGAAACAGAAAAAAGAAAAGACCTAAATGAAAAGCAAAAGGAAGAATTAGAGATACAAAAAATCAAGGTTACTCTTTTTGTAATTAATGAAAAAGAGTTTGAAACAACATGTGGTTTCAAACCTTTCAAGGAAGGAGTGATTTTAGAAATTTCAAAACTAAGAAGTCAGTGGGCAACAAAAGAGAAAAAGAAAAATCAAGAATTTTGGAATGTAGATAAGCTCCTTAAACTTAGGAACTATCTTGAAAAATTAATCAACCCAAATCAAACTTTTCAAAAGTCAACTTTTGCTATAAGCCTCATTGCAAAAGAATTTGTAAAAGACAACAAAGAATTAACAGGTGAGATAAAAAATAAAATTTTTAATAAACTTGAATTTACAGCAACGAGTATTGATTCTTCTATTGATGCAAGCGGTGAAAGGATATTTACTTCCATTACTGACAAGGGAAGAATTATTTTCATGCTTGAAGAAAAGAATGTTCAATTCAAACTATTAAAAGATGTTCGGGTTTTTCTTTACTACCTCAATACATATTCAAAGATTTACTTTTCAAAGCAAACAGGAATTAGGTCACTTGATTTCGGTTCTGTTTTTCTTTTTATTAATGGCTTTATGATACCGCCATATGGTGAATCTGGAAACGATTGGTTGGGATTGGAAATAAGGAAAGGACAAGGTAATCAAAGAAATATTTCAACACGAGAACTTGTTGGCAGAATAGAAGTTCAAGATTCAACCAATAATTTTAGAATCATTTCAAGCAGAGAAGGAATTGCTAAAGATGACCCTTTTATTCAATTGACACAAGGTGGTGATAATAAGAAAGGGAAAAAGGATGGGTACTTTTACCACACCTTTAAGCGGTTAGAAAAATATGTGGTTGATGGTTTGAAATGGGACAAAGTTACAGGTGATGAAGATCTGGAAGAAGATGAATCACTTTCTAAAAAGAGAGCACAAATAATTAAAGATTTTGAAAATAAGACAAAATCAAAATCAGCAAAAGAATCGCAAAAGTTTGAAACTTATTACGAAACAGAAATTGAAAAGAAGCGAAGAGTATTTTCTTTGATACAAAACATCATCAATGTAAAAAAAGAAAACATTATTGACCTATACATCAATGAGGATTTAATAGTTGAACTTGTTGAAGAAGAAGAGAAGGAAGCAAGTAAAAATATTCAAAAGCTGTTGAAGGAAATTGATACACTTGAATATTCAAGCATTGAAACAGAACTTGAAAAAATAGAGGCAAACAGAAAATCATTGAACAATGTTTTTAAAGAAGTTCAATCTGTTTCTGATAACTCTAAAAATAAAAAAACACTTGCAGCAATTAAAGACACAAAGGCACTGCATGATAAGTTTGAAAAAAGTTATTCCTCATTTATTCAATCAGTAAAAAAACTTGCGTTAGAAAAAAAGTTAGCCGAGGAAAAAGCACAAAAGGAACAGGAAGGGAAAGAACAAAGAGAAGCGGAACTTGAAGCGGAAAGACAAAAGAATACTTATTTACTTGCTACAAGACGAACACTTAGCGAAGATGCAGACGGTCTTATCCATACAATTAAAATCAATAATACCGAAATCAGGGACGGGATTGATAATTTAATTGATGATGTTGTTTCAAAAAACTACACAGAGAAAGACCTTATTAAGAGGCTTGGAAATATTAAAGTTAACGCTGAACGGTCTTTGAAGTTAGCGGAGATTGCAACAAGGTCAGATTTCAAATCCGACATTGAGAAAAGAGACATTGACATTGTAAAATACTTTGAACAATATCTTGAAATTTATAAGAAGACATTTGGCAGAACTGAATTATCTTTTCAGTTTGAAACGAATAATTCAAAGCTCACCAAACGAATCAGTGTTTTGAATCTATCTATTGTCATTGATAACATCATTTCAAACTCTGCAAGATGGAAAGCAAAAAAAGTTAAAATTTTATTCAAGAACAAAACAGCAAAATCCCTTTCAATTGTAATTTCTGATGATGGGCTTGGACTTTCAAAGAGAATGCTTGCAGTGGGAGATAAAATTTTTGAACTTGGTGTTGGTGATACTCCGCCTAATGGTGTTGGCGGTTCTGGTATTGGTTTATATTTTACAAGAGACCTTCTCAAGAAAATGGATGCAACAATTAATTTTTTAGGGAACAATAAAATTTTATCAGGTGCAACCTTTGAAATCATTTTTAAATAGTGCTTAGCCAATGAACGACAAACATGTTTTATTTATTGAAGATGGAGACATAACTGAACAAGTTGATAAATTACGCAAATTGCTTCAGAAGAATGGCATTACCCTTATTGAAAAAATACTTGATTTAAGCGATGGTAAATTCCGAGTAAACAACCCCTCTAATCCTGATGAAACAGTTTTAAACTTTACTGAAATAAAAAGCATTATTCGTAACGACTTTATTAATGAAAGATTTGATTATGTCTTATGTGATTTTGACTTTGCCGATAAAAATTTAGATGGATTTGTATTAATTAAATGGCTTAAAAATGTTTCAATTGGAGAAATGAAAAGATTGAGACATGCAAAATTTAGTCTCTATTCTTCTGAGCCAGAAAAGTTTCTCAAAAAACATGTTTCTGTAGAAGACTTATCAGATTTAATAAAATTAAAACTTGTAGATTTTTATTCAAGAACAAGTATAGGCGTTGACTTCGGAAGTTATGTTCTAAACTCCAATGAAGAAATTAATTTGAAAGTAAAACTTATTACAGAATTAAGTAAGTATGGTGATATGAAATTCAGAAGTGTATATCCAAAATTCAATGGACTGGCACTTGGAGAGATTGTAGCAGAAATAGAAAATGACACTCACCACTCAAGATTTTTTCAAGAGCATATTATTGAATTAACAGTTGCTCATTTAATTGACCTTAACAAAGAAGAGAAGTGATTTATCTAATTTATCCAAGTGATGAAACAACTGAATTTCTTTTAGAAATTCCTAAGCGAATTGCAGAGAAACATGGAGATAAAAGTATTCAAGTAATAAAGATGCTTCCAAGTGAAGAATCCTATAAAGAAGTTTTTCACTCAATAGAAACTATGCCATCTGGTTCAGTAGTAATTTTTATGGGACATGGGCAGGACGATAAACTTTGTGGAGCAGAAAATGAATCCTTCATAAAACAATCCTTTGTTTCAAAAAGCCAAGCAAAAGTATTTTCCGAAAAATTTATCTTTCTCCTTTCCTGTAACTCTAATGATTTCATAAAAGGGACTTTTAGTTTTTCTAAAGCAATAAGTTCAATTGGCTTTGGTAGTTTACCAACAGAAATGTCAGAGGTTGAAAACAGCAAACGCCTTAAAGAACAAGGAGTCAACGAGGAAACAATTAATAAATACAAGAATTCAATGATTGAACTTGTCTCTGATTCCTTTTGCGATATGATTGAGAGTAACCTTTCATTCTCACAACTGGGAAATAGTTTTCTTTTACGATTGAACAAAAAAATATCACAAGTAATTTTAGAAGATACCAAAAGCAAAGACAATAGAATTTTAGCTGACTTACTTTTTCAAATGAAATCAGAAATGGTTTTTATTTAAATAAGATGTCTCACCTTGAAATAAGGTTACACAAAAAAGTGTTAAAAATGGACATTATGGGCAAACACTAATTACAACAAACTTCGTTCTAAAGTAGGAACAGTAATGAGTTCTATCGATTTTTTAAAATTCACCAATTCTTTTTTCATGTGTTCCTTAATGTTTTCCGATTCTTCTTGCATTTCGTGTATTAAGCCTTGGTAATAGGTAATTCCGCTTAATAAGTTTTCTTTAAAGCCTTCAAAATAATTTATTTTTTTTGCATTTAACGAATCTAATGAATCATTAATTTCTTTCTTTAAATAATCAATGTACATGCCTATTTCCTTAATAAACATATTCGGACGGTAGGTGTCGTTTAACAAGTTGATTCGTCCATAAATATGGTCAACCATTTCTTGTAGGGTAGATTTTTTAGAAAAATAAGCCAAGTTAGGTCCTGGGCAAACAGCAATTCCTTCTCCGTCAGCTTTTCTTAGTAAATTATTTTCGGTATAAGCAGTCATCACCAAACCAGTACACAAACAGACTTTAACCGTTATTTTATCGTACTGTTTTTTATATTCTTCGGGAGAAAGGTGTTTAGCGTCTAACTCTTCTATTTTTAATTTTTGGTACTGTCTGGAAGAAAGACAAATTGGTCGATCAGTAAATTCGGTATTGAACAATTTTAAATATTGACTTGGGCAAGAACTTCCAGGTATTCCAGCTGCAATTTTTTTATCTTTCTCGATGTCTTTCGAATTTCCTCTAACGGTATTAAAAGGAACTCCAATTGGTGAAACATCACTCAAATACAGGTCTTTTTCTCCAGCATTTTGCAAAACATGAAGTGTTTGAGCATCAATATTTACCACTTCAGGCACCAATAAAAAAGGTGTTCCCCAACCAACGCGGTCAACTTTGTAGTAATCTAATAAAAACTGGTGTTCGTTGGCTGTTCCAACTCCTCCTTGTGCAGTTATAAACATATCCAAAGGTTTCGAAAGTTTTTTTCTTCCCATACCAACCAAAGCATCATTTAAAATCTGATGAATTTCATGAATTAATGTTTCTTTGTTTTTTTTAAATTCCTCTAAAATAGGTCCCATCAGATAACCATCTGTTGCAAAAGCATGTCCACCGCAATTTAAACCAGATTCAACTCTATATTCGGATACCCAAATGCCTTTTTTTGCCAAAAATTTTCCTTGAATAATAGCCGAACGATAATCGCTTACTTTTAAAATTATCTTTTTATTTAATTGCTCCTCTTTGTTTGGAAAAAAGTCTTCAAAATTAGCTACATAACTGTAAAGTCGAGGGCTTAATCCAGCAGACAAAACCAAACCAGAATCTAAATCACTATTGGCAAAACCACGTAAAGCTGCGTGAGCATCATTCATTATCTGAGGTAATTTTTTGCCATCTTTAGAATAATTATCTTTGTCTAACTTGGTCATGATGTTAACATCAATATCACCTGGTGATAAATTAGCTCTTAACCAATGTTGTATTTTCTCAATCACAGAAGAATCATTTTCTTCCATCATTCGATTATATTCTTTCTTTAGGTCAGAAAAATCTGGTAATAGCTCAAAATATTTGGTTAATTCACTTCCTTTTTCAAAAGAAGCTTTTTTTAATTCTTCCAGCTTTTTCTTCACCATTTCGTTGATTAGGTTAAGGTAAGAAGTAAGTCTGCTTGCTCTTCCATCAACTGCATCTTTAGGTACTGCTTGAAAAGGTTTGTGGATTTTATTACAATAAAACTCTCTCATCCTCTCAGCTAATAAGTCATCTCCTAAAGAGAGAACGGAAGAAATTCCATAAGGAGCCACTTTTAGTGGAGTATCAATAGTATATCCAATTCCCATAACAGGGATATGAAATGTATGCGTTTTTTTCATGTTTAACCGATGAAATAAAAAATTTCAACTGCAAATATAGGCAACTTAATGGTTATTTATATCGATTTTAAACTAAAAGGCTATTTCATGGGTAAAAATGAAAGTAATTTTAATGTCTGTTTTTTAGCTAAATTCTCCTTAAATAAAATAGCTAATTAGTATATTTGGCGAATATTAAGAATAACAGTTATGAAAAAAATATTTATAAGTTTCATCGGGTGCTCATTACTATTGCTATTTTCATGTGGTGGCGATGAACCAAAGGACAAAACAACCAATGCTTTAAATGATGATAATGGAGGTTGTATTGATTTTGCAATTGCAGAAAAATATCAAAATTTAGATCCAGTAAAAGTTACCGATGTAATTTCTTATCATATTGTTAGTCAAATTTATGAACCCTTGCTTCGTTTCGACGAACAAGATTTAACCTTACAACCTTTGCTTGCCGTATCGTGGGAAATAGATAATAGCAACCTTGTACACACCTTTAAGCTTAAAAAAGGGGTTCATTTTCAAGATAATGCTTGCTTTAAAGATGGAAAAGGACGTGAAATAAAAGCGTCGGATGTTATTTATTCTTTTAAAAGAATTTATTCTAGTGGAGATGGAAATTATGCGTATAGCTTTTTTAAAGATAAAATTGTAGGTGGTGAAGAATTTAAAAAATCTGGAGGAGAAATAACTGGAATAAAAGCAGTTGATGATTATACAGTGGAATTTACACTAACCAATCCTTCGCCTAATTTTATGAGCCTTTTAGCTACCGTTGGAACAGCTATTGTTTCACAAGAAGCCATAGAAAAAAACGAAGTTGTTGGTTCGGGTCCTTTTACTTATAATAAAGCCAATGACACAAAGAAGGCTGTTATTTTATTAAAAAATAAAAACTATCACATCGCCGACGATAAAGGTTTTTCACTACCTTATTTAGATTCTGTCGCTTATCGTTATGTTGAGCCAGGCCAAGAACAATTAGATTTGTTTATGGCAAATAAACTAGATGTTATTATTGGTTTACCACCGGAATCCATTAAAGAAATAGTTGAATCTCAAATAGCCGATTTTCAAGATAAACCTGTAAAATATGTGTTAGGAAGATATCCACAACTATCCACTTCATTTTTAAATTTTAACACCGCAATAGAGCCTTTTAATAACGTCAAAGTTCGTAAAGCAATAGGAATGGCTATCAACAAAGTTAGAATTGTTGAGGAGATTTTAAAAGGAGAAGCTTTTGCATCTGGAGATCACGGAATTGTTCCTCCTGCTATTAAAAATTATGATTTTTCTTCCGTTGTTGGTTTAGAATACGATGTAAATAAAGCAAAACAGTTGTTAGCAGATGCTGGTTATCCAAATGGAAAAGGGTTGCCTACGCTATTATTTTCTACAGGAAAAGGAAATACAAATCTTAGAGTGGCTCTTGATATACAAAAACAATTATTAACCAACTTAAATGTTAATGTTGAGGTTTCATCTCTGTCCTTAGCTGAATTAATGGAAATGAATAGTCGTTCACAAAACCATCTTTCGTTAAACGCATGGTTAGGAGAATTCCCAGACCCTTTAAGCTTTTTATCTTTGTTTTATGGAAAAAATGTTCCCTCAGCAATTGACCAATCTTCTTTTCCAAATGAATCTCGTTATAAAAACGCTAAATTTGATCAACTTTATGAGCAAGCACTAACAACGATTGATGATAAAAAAAGATACGAGCTTTGTCTATCTGCCGATCAATTAATTGCTGTGGATGCACCTATCATTCCACTTTGGTATCATGAAAATTATCAATTAATTCAATCAAGCATTAAAGATTTTCAACCCAATGCAATGAACATCCAATATTTAACCTACGTTAAAATAATTGAGAATCCTATTGTAGAGAAAAAATAATATCAAGGCATTTTTTTCTAATCAATGCCATTGAAGTCATTATTAATAAAGTTTATCCGCTTATCCTATTAACATAAATAGCTACATATGAAAGGAATTGTTTTAGCTGGAGGTTCTGGCACTCGTTTACATCCTCTAACATTAGCTGTTAGTAAACAATTAATGCCCGTTTACGATAAACCTATGATTTATTATCCGCTTTCCATTTTGATGAGAGCAGGAATAAAAGAAATATTAATTATTACAACTCCAGAAGATTGTGCTAGCTTTAAAAAATTATTGAGAGATGGAACCCAATTTGGTTGTCAATTCAGTTATGCTGTGCAAGAAGTGCCTAACGGATTGGCACAAGCTTTTGTTATTGGCGAAGAATTTATTGGGAAAGACCAAGTCGCACTAATATTAGGGGACAACATTTTTTATGGAACAGGATTAGATGATTTATTAATTGAAAATACCAATCCAAAAGGAGGAATTGTATTTGCTTACCATGTTTCTGATCCAGAAAGATATGGCGTTGTTGAGTTTGACAAAAATCAAAACGTTATTTCTATTGAGGAAAAACCAAAAATTCCTAAATCTCACTATGCCGTTCCAGGTCTTTATTTTTACGATAACTCAGTGATAGAAATTGCTAAAAATTTAAAACCAAGTGCTCGGGGTGAATACGAAATAACCGACATTAATAGTGCTTATCTGCAAAAAAAACAATTAAAAGTTGGTGTATTAGATAGAGGAACTGCTTGGTTAGACACTGGAACTCACGCTTCATTAATGCAAGCCTCCAATTTTGTGCAAGTTATTGAAGAACGACAAGGTCTTAAAATTGGTTGTTTAGAAGAAATAGCATATCAAAAAGGATTTATCACAAAACAACAATTAATTACTTTAGCAACGCCATTGCTTAAAAGTGGTTATGGAGATTACTTAATGCGTATCGCTAATGAATAACATCACTCACATTTTAGTTACCGGAGGAGCTGGTTTTATTGGAAGTAGTTTAGTTGAAGAGCTCATTAAAAATTCAAAAAATTTCGTTGTGGTGGTGGATAATCTTCAGACTGGTGCTAGAGAGAAATTGCCTTTAAGTAAATATGATAATTTAAAGTTTATCCAATGTGATGTAAATCATGAAGATGAAATTACCAGCGTATTTCATACTTTTCCTTTCGATTATGTTTTTCATTATGCCGCTTTGGTTGGTGTTAAAAGAACATTAGAAAACCCTGTAAGTGTTTTAAATGATATAAGTGGTATTAAAAACATCTTGAATTTATCTAAAAACACAGGTGTAAAACGAGTAATTTATTCTTCTTCATCTGAAGTTTATGGTGAGCCAGTTGAATTTCCACAAAATGAAGAAACTACTCCATTAAACTCAAGATTGCCTTATGCCATTGTTAAAAATGTTGGAGAAGCTTTTTTAAAATCATACAAACAAGAATTTGGTTTAGACTATACCATTTTTAGATTTTTTAATACTTATGGACCTAAACAAGCTAAGGATTTTGTTATCTCCAAATTTATCAACTTGGCATTAAATAACAAAGAGATTACTATATATGGTGATGGTTCTCAAACACGTACATTTTGCTATATAAAAAATAACATTCAAGCATGTATTGTTGCTGCTTTTAATAACGATTACAAAAATAAAACCATCAACATTGGTAATAATATTGAAACATCCATACTTGATTTAGCTCAACTCATTATTAAATTAACCAATTCAAAATCTAAAATAAAATACCTACCACCTTTGGCAGAAGGTGACATGACTAGAAGAAATCCTGATATTACCATCATGAGAGGGTTATTAAATCAAGAACTAATGTCGTTGGAAGATGGATTAAAAAAAATACTTCAAGACACTACCTTTATAAAGTAGCGCTCATGCAAAAAATTTTAAACTACATAGGAGTTATTGAAGAGGCTTTAAAAAAAATTGCTTCATCAAAAAAACCTACTGAATTATATGAACCGATTACCTATTCTTTAAATATTGGAGGAAAAAGAATTCGTCCAGCACTATTACTATTAGCTAATGATTTGTTTGGTGGCAAACAGGAAGATGCATTAAATGCAGCTTTGGCGATAGAGGTTTTTCATAACTTTACTTTAGTTCATGATGATATTTTGGACAACGCTCCTTTAAGAAGAGGTAAAAAAAGTGTTTATGAAAAATGGAATGCCAACATCGCTATTCTTTCTGGCGATGTGATGTTAATACAAGCTATTCAATTATTAAGTAAAAGCAAAAAAAATCACCTTCCAGAAATACTGGATACCTTTAATGCTACAGCAATTCAGGTTTGCGAAGGGCAACAATTCGACATGAATTTTGAAACTTCAGTAACGGTTTCTATCGATGATTATTTAAAAATGATAACTTTAAAAACTGCGGTTTTATTGGGTTGTAGTTTAAAAATAGGAGCTGTTCTTGCTAATGCTAAAACTGAAGATGCCAACCACATTTACGAGTTTGGTAAAAATTTAGGTATTGCTTTTCAGTTAATGGACGATGTATTGGATTTATATGGAAATCCAGAAAAATTTGGGAAACGAATAGGTGGGGATATTATTTCCAACAAAAAAACTTATTTGCTCTTAAAAGCAATAGAATTAGCTACTGGTAAAACTAAAAAAGATCTTGACTTTTGTCTTACATCAAAAGTGTTAGATGATGATGCTAAAGTGAATAAAGTAAAAATTATTTTTAACGAGCTTAACATTAGACAATTGGCTTTGGATGAAATGAATTTATTTTACAATACCGCACTCTCACATTTAGACAGTATTAATGCCCTAGCAGAAAAAAAACTAGTTTTTGAGGATTTTGCTAAGTCTTTAATGAATAGAGAAAATTAGGAAAAAATAATTTTCTTAAGTTACAATGAGATGAGTTAGACCTCTCAGTTGACTTATTTTATTGCTTTTTCCATGATAAATAGCATACAAACATTACTGCTAGGTGACTGATTTTGGTATTCCCAAAAACATAATTTTATAAATTTTATATGTTAGACAACTGATATAAATCATACTTTTGTGAAAATTTTCAAAAGAGTTAGATGGACAATCATTCATACCTTGGTAATGCTGACGCAGTAGTTCTGGACGAAATGTATCAAAAGTTTTTAATTGATTCTGATTCAGTAGAAGAAGGATGGAGGAAATTTTTTGAGGGATTTGAGTTTGCAAGAAAAAATTTTGATACAGCTTCGCAAAAACTCAATGACAATGAATTTAAAGTTGTCAATTTGATACATGGATATAGAACTAGAGGGCATTTGTTCACTAAAACTAATCCGGTAAGAACTCGAAGAAAATATACACCAACACTAGCTATTGAAAACTACGAATTAGAACAGAAAGATTTAAAAACCATTTTTCAAGCCGGGAAACAAATAGGAATAGGACCGGCTACTTTATCAGAAATTATCGACCATTTGGAACGAATTTATTGTGAATCTATAGGTATTGAGTACATGTACATTCATAACCCAGAAGTTATAACTTGGTTTAGAGATAAAATTGAACTAAAAAACAGGGTTCAGTTTACTGATAAATTAAAAAAAGTGACCATCAATAAATTGGGAATGGCAGTTAATTTTGAGCAATTTTTACATCGAAAATTTGTTGGTCAAAAACGCTTTTCACTAGAAGGAGCTGAAGTAATGATTCCTGCACTTGATGCTATAGTAGTTAGAGGAGCAGAAAGCGGAGTAAAAGAAATAGTAATAGGTATGGCTCACCGAGGAAGACTAAATGTTTTAGCTAATATTTTTCTCAAATCGTTTACTGAAATTTTTAATGAATTTGAAGGAAAAGCTTATGATGAAGATAATGATTTTGATGGCGATGTGAAATACCATTTGGGTCATACCACACAAGTTGAAACTGCTTCAGGGTTAATGAATTTGACATTAGCACCTAACCCTTCTCATTTGGAAGCGGTAGGTACTATCGTGCAAGGTATTGCTCGTGCTAAAATTGACGTAAAACAATTAGATGAAAATCATATTTTACCTATTGTTATTCATGGTGATGCTGCAATTGCTGCACAAGGTGTAGTTTATGAAGTTATTCAAATGTCTCAATTAGATGGTTACAGAACTGGCGGAACTATTCATATTGTTATCAATAATCAAATTGGATTTACAACGAATTATTTAGATGCACGTTCTAGCAATTACTGTACAGACATTGGAAAAGTTACTCTATCTCCTGTGTTACATGTTAATGGAGATGATGTTGAAGCAATGATTCAAACAGTACAATTGGCACTAGATTATCGTCAAAAATATCACAAAGATGTTTTTATTGATTTATTGTGTTACCGAAAATATGGGCACAACGAAGGTGATGAACCTAAGTTTACACAACCGTTACTTTATAAAATTATTGCCAAACACCCTAATCCTGCAGAAATTTATCGTAAAAAACTGATGGAAGAAAAGGTAATTACCCTAGAAGAATACAATATTGAAAGTGAAAAATATAATCAGTTATTAGAAGAGAAGTTAAACAAATCCAAGACTATTAAAACTGCCTCTATCGAAAATTTTTTAGCAGACACTTGGAAAGGAATGACTACCGCAGTTTCTGCTGATTTTGAGCAATCTCCAGAAACGGGAGTTGCCAAAAAACAATTATCTGATATTCTCCATAAAACCCACGAATTACCAAAGGATAAAGTATTTATTAGCAAAATAGTTCGATTATTTGAAAACCGAATGAAAATGTTAGAAGAAGATAAATTGGATTGGGCTTTAGGAGAAATATTGGCTTATGGAACATTATTGATGGAAGGGCATCCTATTCGACTTTCTGGGCAAGATGTGGAGAGAGGCACTTTCTCTCATCGACATGCAGTAGTTACAGTAGAAGATTCTGAGGAAAAATATATTCCACTTAATCACATCCATGAAAAACAAGAAGAATTTTCTATTTATAATTCTCCGTTATCCGAATATGGAGTTCTTGGTTTTGATTATGGGTATGCTATGGTAGCACCAAAAAGTTTGGTTATTTGGGAAGCACAATTTGGTGATTTTAACAATGGTGCTCAAATAATAATTGATCAATTTATTGTTAGTGCCGAAGACAAATGGAAAAGTCAGAATGGTTTAGTGCTATTGTTGCCTCATGGTTACGAAGGGCAAGGAGCAGAACATTCGAGTGCAAGATTAGAACGATTTTTAACACTTTCGGCCGACTTAAATATGCAAGTGGTAAATTGTACTACTCCTGCCAATTTCTTTCATGTGATTCGAAGACAATTAAAAAGAAATTTTAGGAAACCTTTAATTGTATTTTCACCAAAAAGTTTATTGAGACATCCTGATTGCGTATCTTCTATTTCAGATTTTTCTTTAGGTGGATTTAAAGAAATTATAGACGATGTGAATTCTAATAATGCAGAAATAGTATGTTTTTGTAGTGGAAAAATATATTATGAATTGGTGAATAAAAGAAAAGAATTAGGCGTTGGTGATATTGCCTTCATTCGTGTTGAACAACTTTACCCATTGCCTGAAAACCAAGTCCAATTTTTAATCAATAAATATTTAAAACAAGGCGTAAAAAGTTGGCATTGGGTACAAGAGGAACCAAAAAACATGGGAGCAGGAAACTATATAAAAAATAAAATTACGCAGGTGAAAATCAACATCATTGCTCAACCAGAAAGTGCAAGCCCTGCAGCAGGTTCTTCACAAACTCATTTAAAAAGAATAAACAGTATTTTTGATGAGGTTTTTGCTTTATCAAAACAAAAAGTACAACTATGATAGTAGAAATGAAAGTTCCTAGTCCGGGAGAATCAATTACGGAAGTAGAAATAGCAACTTGGTTAGTAGAAAATGGACAATATGTTGAAAAAGACCAAGCAATTGCTGAGATAGATTCTGATAAAGCAACTTTAGAATTACCAGCTGAACAAAGTGGGGTAATCACTTTAAAAGCAAAAGAAGGTGACGCAGTGGCTGTTGGTGCTGTAGTTTGTTTGATAGATACTAGTGCAAGAAAACCTGTTGGAAGTCAGAAGCCAGAAGTCAGAAGTGAGAAGACCGAAGACCTAAGTGAAAAGGCGGATGTGAAAAAACTTAATTCTACAACTGAATCCAATAGTCAGAAAGTTGCAGTTGAGGTTAAAGCTACACCTATTGCCAAAGAAATGATTACCAAAAACGGCATCAATACGGTTAAGGTTCATGGTTCGGGTTCAAACGGAAAAATTACCAAAACTGATATTGAGAACTATCTAACCAGTGGAGTAAATACAAACGCTATGATTGGCTGGGGAGGAACACGGGAACAAGAGTCGGTTAAAATGAGTATGCTACGTAGAAAAATTGCATCACGTTTGGTGAGTGTAAAAAACGAAGCTGCCATGTTAACCACATTTAATGAAGTTGACATGAAACCATTAATGGATTTACGTAATAAATACAAAGAAAAATTTAAAGAAATCCATGGTGTAAACCTTGGATTTATGTCGTTTTTTACCAAAGCAGTAACCGAAGCTTTACATTTATATCCTACCGTTAATTCGATGATTGATGGTGATAATATGGTTAGTTTTAATTATGCTGATATTGGTGTAGCTGTAAGTTCTCCAAAAGGATTAATGGTTCCCGTATTAAGAAATGCGGAGCAAATGAGTTTAGCGGAAATTGAATTAGAAATTAAACGGTTAGCCATAAAAGTTCGAGATGGTAAAATTGACATTGCAGATATGGAAGGAGGAACTTTTACCATTACCAATGGAGGTGTTTTTGGTTCTATGTTAAGTACTCCAATTATTAATCCACCGCAAAGTGCTATTTTAGGAATGCACAACATTGTGGATAGACCAGTTGCTATTAATGGAAAAGTTGAAATTCGTCCAATAATGTATTTAGCATTGAGCTACGACCATCGGATTATTGATGGAAAAGATTCTGTTAGTTTCTTAAAAACAGTTAAGGAAATGATAGAAAACCCTGTTCAGATTATTTTTGGAGGGAAAAATCCAGAAAAAGTTTTGTTGAATCTGTAATTTAGAGTATAGATTGAAATATTTTTTTAAATCAGTTCAATCGTTTTTCCAGTATTGAGGTTTTAAATCCTCGCTTGTTCGTTGAAACCAATAATCTTGGTTAACTATTTTACCGTCAAAGGTTTTTAATCGGCGTTCAAATACATAAATGGTTGGGTTAAACGTCATGTCAGTAACACCGACCGTATAAAGTTGTGGGTCTTCTGGTGTTTTAGGTACAGGCTCATCAATCACTACTTCCAAACCGTTGTGTTCTAATAATTTTTTTAAGAAATTTTTTCTGTTGGCATCAACATTTTTTTCGATAAAGGTTACCCTTGTTTCACCTATACTTCCAAATGAATGTTTTCCGTCTAATGTCATTTGTTAATTGTTATTTGTTAATCGTTATTTGTTTTTCTGACTTCGTCCGTCAGCTGACGGATTCTGTCTTCCTACTTAAAAAATCCATTTAATTCAAAAATGTAATCGTACAAATTACTGTATAGACCAAGAGCTAAAATACCTATTACAGAAATTAATAGCCCCAAACGCATGTAAATTTTACTTTTAAAATAAGGAATGGGATGCTCGTTTGGTCGAATAAACATGGCACGCACCACTAATAAATAATAGTAAAGAGAAACAGTTGCATTTGCTACGGCTATGAATACTAATAAATAATAACCTTGGCTTGCTGCAGCAGTGAAAAGGAAAAATTTACCAAAAAAACCAGCTACTGGTGGTATTCCTGCTAGAGAGAATAAAGCCATCATCATCACCAAACTTAGCTTAGGATTTGTTCTATAAAGTCCATTGTAATCGTCCATATTCTCTTTTCCAGTGCTTAATGATATGGCTTGAACCACACCAAAAGCAGCCAAATTGGAGAAAATATAGATTAACACAAAATAAATAGTAGTGGTTGCTCCTAATTGATTTCCAGTAATTAAACCCAACAAAATAAAACCTGCTTGAGCTATGGATGAAAATGCCAAAAACCGTTTCATGTTTTGTTGGCGTAAGGCAAATAAATTACCTATAACCATTGTTGCAATAGAAACCACATAAATGATATTTTCCCAAACGTACATTAATGGTTTTAGCACCGTAAATAATACAATCATTAAGATAAATACCGCAGCACCTTTTGAAATTACAGATAAATACGACGAAACACTGATTGGAGCTCCTTCATAAACATCGGCAGTCCAAAAATGAAATGGTACTAATGATATTTTGAAAGCCAATCCAGCAAAAAATAGAATAAATCCTAAAATGGTTAAATTATTAGGAGTTACCATTTCTGCAATAGCTGTAAAATAAATGGATCCTGTAGTTGCATATAACAACGAAATACCAAATAAAGAAACTCCAGATGCTAATGCTGCAGAAAGAATAAATTTAATTCCAGATTCGCTAGAAATTCGTTTAGAAGTTTCGTAAGCAGCTAACGCTGCAACAGGTAATGTTCCTAATTCCAATCCAATATAAAACATTAAAAAATCGCCTGCAGAAATCATATAATACATTCCTAAAAGAGAGGAGAATAAAAGCACAAAAAACTCAGTTCCTTTATTTTCTTGTATTACCTTTTCTTCAATCCAATCTGCCGATTGAAGCAGTACAATCAAAACTCCAACATTTAGTGTGTTTTTAAAAAAATTAATGAGGGGAGTACTGCAAAACATTCCTCCAAATAAACTACCATTTTCTGTAGGTAAAAATCCTAAAATGGTGTGTATTCCAAATAAAAAAATGGCTAAATGTACAATGCTACTTTTTTTGTCTTTAGGGATAAAAACTTCTGCAATAATTAACAATAATAATATTGCTAACAGCAATATTTCTTGTCTCATTAATAAAAAATTACTAATATTCATTTTAGTTCTTTATTTAAATTTTATTAAAATCATTGCATATATAATTGTATACTAGCCATAATCATATCACTAATCCAAAGTGGAGCTACACCAAGTCCTATAACAGGTATTAACAACAATAAAATACCTGTTATTTCAAACCAAGTTGTTTTGGGTAATTCTAAATATTCTTTATTTGTTACTTCTCCCATTAACATGATTCCTACTACTCGTAGGATGTAAACGGCAGTAACAACAATTGCTGATACTGAAACAATGGTAGCAATTCTATAAAATAGTTCTTCATGTTGAAAAGCACCAACAAAAATATTCATTTCGGCAACAAATCCACTAAAACCAGGCAAGCCTAAGGAAGCTAAACCTGCGATTACATAAATAACTGAAATAAATGGTATGACCTTTAATAACCCTCCTAATTTGTGAATATCTCTGGTATGTGTTCTGCCATATATCATTCCAATTAATGCGAAGAATAATGCAGTCATAAAACCATGTGAAAGCGATTGCAATATTGCTCCATTCCACGCTGTTTTGTTAAACATGAGCAATGCAAATAAAACCATACCCAAATGGCTTACAGAAGAATAGGCATTGATATATTTTAAATCGTTCTGACGCAAAGCACCAAAAGCTCCATATATTACTCCTGTTGCAGATAGAATAATGAAAAACCAAGACCAATCTAAAGCACCTTGTGGCAACAGAAAAAGAGCTACTCTAAAAATGCCGTAACCACCTAATTTCATTAAAACCCCTGCATGCAGCATAGATACTGCGGTGGGTGCTGAAGCATGACCATCGGGAGACCAAGTATGAAATGGAAATAATGCACCAAGAACTGCAAATCCTACAAAAGTTAACGGGAAAAATAATTTTTGTGCTTCAAAAGGAATGTTCACTTTGGCGATTTCTAAAATGTTAAAAGTTAACGCTCCACCATCTGCATTAGAGTTAAAATAAATTCCTAAAATTCCAACCAACAATACCGCTGATGCTCCCATTAACATTAGCGTTAATTTCATTGCTGAGTATTCTTTTGGACCAGTACCCCAAATACCTATCAGTAAATACATCGGGATTACAGCTATTTCATAAAATACAAACATGGTAAATAAATCGAGAGAGATAAAAAAACCATATACCCCTGTTGATAATACTAGCAAGGAGATAAAAAATTCCTTAGGTAAATCTAACGTTCTCCATGAAATAAAAACACACGCCAACACTACTATTGATGTTAAAAGTAAAAGTGCAACTGAGATTCCATCAACACCAATGGCGTAATGAATATTAAAATTTTTGAACCAAACTATATCTCTAGTAAAAAGCATTACGCTATCATTAACCGCTCGTTCTTTAAAGTATAAAAAAACTAAGTTGATTGCCATCCCAAGTTGAACAATACTCCCAACCATACTCACTAAACGAGCTTGGTTTAGTCCTTTTGTTAACAGCAAACCAAAAATGGTTAGCATAGGAACAATGACAAAAAGTGATAAAATATCCATATTAAATTTTTAATTAGTCCACATATAAATAAATACCATCGCAATAACTACAATGCCACCAACAAAAAAGAGTGCATAATCTTGAACCCTTCCAGATTGAAGCCCTTTTATTTTATTAGAAATCAGCACTGTTTTATTTCCAATACCTTCCATAGTGCCATCAACATATTTTTTATCAAACTTGGCAATAGGTGCAGCTATTAGGTTGAAAATTATTTTTCTGGTAACAAACAAATAAATTTCATCGAAATAGAATTTGTTGCTGGCCCATTTGTAAAACATACCAAAAAAGTTAGCAAATTTTTGTGCTAAATCGTTTTCTTTTTTATAAAACATCCAAGAAAAAATAATTCCTAAAACACCAACTCCTACAGCAATTCCTGCTAATGGATAATCTAAGTGTCCTTCAAAACCAATTTTGTCGGCAGTAACAAATTCACTAAAAGGAATAAATCCAACTACTACACTCATTAAAGCCAAAAATAATAACGGAAATGCCATTGATAAAGGGGATTCATGAGGAGCGTGTACGTACTTGGTGTCTTTCCCCCAAAATATGCCAAAATAAAGTCTGAACATGTAAAACGCAGTTAACCCAGCAACTAAAAGTCCCACATAATAAATTAATTTATTGTGATGGAAAGCTGCTACTAAAATTTCGTCTTTACTCCAAAATCCTGCAAAAGGAGGGACACCTGCAATGGCTAATGCTGCAATTAAAAAAGTAATGTTAGTGATAGGCATATATTTACGTAAACCTCCCATATCTTTTAGTTCGTTGCTATGAACGGCATGAATTACTGAGCCTGCTCCTAAAAATAGTAATGCTTTAAACATGGCATGAGTAAATAAATGAAACATCGAAGCCATATAGCCTACACCTTCGTGCCCTTCATAACCAGAGACGCCTAATGCAAACATCATATACCCTATTTGTGACATAGTAGAAAAAGCCAACACTCGTTTAATATCTGTTTGTGTGATGGCAATTATCGCAGCAAACAAGGATGAAAATGCTCCAACATAAGCTACAATATTTAAAGCAAACCCATCATCGACGAAAAAATACATAGGAAAAAGTCGGGCTACCAAATAACAACCTGCAACAACCATTGTAGCAGCGTGGATTAATGCAGAAACTGGCGTTGGACCTTCCATCGCATCGGGCAACCAAATATGTAGTGGGAACATGGCAGATTTTCCAGCACCACCCACAAAAATTAATATCAATGCCCAAGTAATTACTGACATCCCCATAAATGAAGTAGCTGCCCAATTAAGTATAGCACTTCCTTCAGGATTGTTTAATGTTTCAAAATCGTAGGTGCCAGTGTAATAACCAATTATTAGTATGCCAATTAAAAAACCTAAATCGGCAAAACGTGTTACAATAAATGCTTTTTTTGAAGCCGCAATAGCCGATGCCTTGGTGTAATAATAGCCAATCAATAAAAAGGAGGAAACCCCAACTAATTCCCAAAAAATATAAATTTGAAATAAGTTGGTAGATAATACTAACCCTAACATGGAAAAAGAAAATAATGATAAATAGGCGAAAAATTTAGTGTAACCTGTATCGCCTTTCATGTAGCCCCTACTGTATATATGTACCATTAATGACACGGTGGTAACTACCACCAACATCATTACTGATATTGGGTCAATTAATATTCCCATGTCAATACTCAGTGTATCGGTAAAGTTCATCCAAGTGGTTTTTTCAACAAATGTTTGGAAAACACCATCTACTTTTCCATAAACAAAAAAGTATTGATAGGCTGCATAAAAAGATAAAATAGTAGAGCTTAATAACCCTCCAACACCAATAAGACCAGAAACTGTAGGTTTAATTTTATGGCTAAAAATACCCAACAGTAAAAAAACCGCTAGTGGAATTAATGGGACTAATATGATATAATTGATGTTCATGTCTCTATATAATTAATACTTCATTACTTCTGTGTCTTTAACCTCAACCGAGCTAATTAGTCGGTACAAGTTAATGATGATTGCAATTGCCAAAGCCGTTTCTGCGGCAGCAACAGCAATAATAAAAACGGAAAAGAAAACCCCTTGCAATACCTCAGGAAATAAATATTTGTTAATGACCACAAAATTTACAACGGACGAATTTAAAATTAACTCTACCGAAATTAACATGGATATTAAGTTGGTTCGGGTAATAAATCCGTACACACCAATAAAAAACAGTATGGATGTTAAGGTAAGGATTTCGTATATGCTAACTCCGAGTATCATGTTTTTTTAATTTAATAACTTACTTTTTTACTTCTGTCTTCTTCGTTCCTTTAGCAATTACAATTGCTCCAATCATTGCTGCGAGCAACAACACACTAATTACTTCGAATGGCAAAATAAATCCACCTGCTTCGTAGCTTAAAAACCCTTTACCAATTTCATTAATTGTTGTTGAGTTTGAGTTTTCAATCACATTAAATGGATAAGTATAGATGGTAGCTAAAAAAATGCCCAATCCTGCCAAACAAGCAATTGCTGTGATTATTTTTTTAAGCAATTTAGCAACTTCTAACTCCATTTCGATGTGATGAATTAAGAGCACTGAAAAAATCATTAAAACAATAATACCGCCTGCATAAACGGTGAGTTGGATAGCTGCTAAAAAATTATAATCAATTAAAAAATATATTCCTGCAATACCTATTAATACAAACAGAAGATATACCACTGAGCGAAGCATTTTACGACTACTTACAGAAGCTATCGCAAAAACAATCATGATGATTGCTAAAATGTAAAATATAATTTTTTCTGCCATACTATCTTTTTCTAATTTTTATTTCTTTCATCAAAAAAAACACCTACTTCAAAAACACACCCCTGCCCCTCTCAAGAGGGGAACCCAACGCTCATATCCGTCTTCCAACTTCGGTCTTCTGACTTCGGTCTTCTGTCTTTTTTTATTCTTTATCTTCTACTCCCTTCATTAACTTAGATCCAGGTTTATTTAAAACCCTATCCAAATATTTTCTATCATACACAGAATTTTCGAAGTTTTGCCCCCATTTTATTGCATCGGTCGGACAAGCTTCAATACACAAACCACACATGGTACACATTCCTAAATGGTAAATGTGTTTGTCAATCATTTTTTTCTTTTTTCCTGATTCTTCATCTAGTTGCCTGTCCCAAATTATTTCTATGGTGCCATTTGGACAAGCTATTTCACAGGCTTGACAACCGGTACAACGATGTTCATTGTTTTCATCGTGAGGCATAATTACTTCTCCACGAAAACGCTCAAACATTTTTAGTGTAGCTCTATTTTCTGGATATTGTTGGGTAATTGAACCTTTTCGGAAATTTAAAAAATACTTTCCGGTAATTTTCATGCCAGTAAGAAGTGATTTAACGCCTTGAAATATATCTGAAAAATAACTCATATTTTCTAAAATTGAATTGTTAAGCCAAGCCAAACAACTACAGCCATTATCACTAAGTTTGCTAAATTAATTGGAAGTAAATATTTCCATTCTAAGGTTAAAATTTGGTCTATTCTTAATCGAGGAAACGACCACCTGAACCACATCATTAAAAATACGATAACAAATGTTTTGGCTAAAAACCAAAATATACCCAATAAAGGAATAGATTCTGTTATTCCGAAAGGAGATAACCAAGCTCCAAAAAATACAGTGGTTGCAATGGAGGCAATAATAAACATGTTGATAAATTCTGCCAAAAAGAAATAAGCGAATTTCATCCCAGAATATTCGGTGTGGAAACCTGCTCCTAATTCCGATTCAGCTTCCACTAAATCGAAGGGAGTTCTGTTGGTTTCGGCTGTTCCAGCAATCATGTAAATCATAAATGCGATTACTGCAGGAATGTGTCCTTGAACGATTAACCAACCATTTTTTTGAACCTCAACAATTTCTGAAAGTTGTAATGTTCCGGTCATTAATACTATTGTTAACAAAGATAAGGATACCGATAATTCGTAGCTAATGGTTTGTACACCACTTCGCATAGCTCCGATTAACGAAAATTTGTTGTTACTGCTCCATCCTGCCAATAAAATTCCAATAACACCAATAGACGAAATGGCAATTAAAAAAAGTATGCCGATGTTAATGTCGAAAGCTTGAAAATCTTTGCTAAAAGGAAAAACAGCTAAAGCCAATAAAGCGGTAATAATAACAAAATAAGGAGCTAAATTGTATAAAAACTTATCGGCTTTTATGGTGCCTGTCAACTCTTTTGAAACCAGTTTAAGTGCATCGGCAATAGTTTGTAAAATTCCATGAAATCCTACTCGATTTGGACCTCTTCTTAACTGAAACCATGCAGCAATTCTTCGTTCCATCAACACCAAAAACAACCCGGCAACTGCAAAACCGGTTAAATAGATTACGGCTATTATGGTCATTTCAACAATACTAGCAATGTTTTCAGGCATTAAGCTAAACAGCCACTCGTGAATATTTTTTGTTATACTTAATAACATAATTTTATTTTTATCGGTCTATATCAGGAATTACCAAATCTAACGTTGCCATAATAGCAACCAAATCGCCAATTTTACTTCCGACAGAAATATGGTTTAATAACGATAAATTCGAAAATCCTGGTGAACGGAATTTTACTCGATGTGCATTTTTTGTTCCTGTACTGATGATATATACACCTAATTCTCCTCTGGCAGTTTCTACACGTTGGTAAAATTCTCCTTTTGGTAATTTAATTACTGCGTTGGTAGCTACTTTATAGTCTCCTTCCGGAATGTTGTCAATCAATTGTTCAATGATAGATAACGATTCCCACATTTCTTCAATTCTAACTTCATAACGAGCAAAAGTATCGCCGGTTGTTCGCATGGCTTCTTTAAATTTAACTTTATCTAAAGCACTGTATGGATGATGAACCCTAACATCGCACGAATAACCGGAAGCACGACCAACAGGTCCGCTTGCTCCAAACGAAATGGCATCTTCTTTTGTTAAAATACCAACACCTTTGGTTCTGTGCTGAAAAATGATATTATTGGTTAATAATGCATCATATTCAGGGAGTTTGGTTTTAAAATGAGCCACAAATTCTTTGGTTCTTTTTACAAAGTTGGGATGGATATCGAACATTAACCCACCGGGCATGTTGTAGTTCATGGTTAAACGAGCTCCACAAGTTTCTTCAAAAATATCGTTAATCATTTCACGGTCTCTAAACCCGTAAAAGAAGGTAGTAAAAGCTCCAACATCCATTCCCATAACTCCCCACCACAAAGTATGAGAAGCAATTCGGGTTAATTCTCCAATAATGGTTCTGATTACTTTTACACGCTCAGGAACTTCTAATTGTAGTGCATTTTCTACAGCTAAACAAACCGCTTCGTTGTTGATGTTGGACGATAAATAATCCATTCTATCCGTTAAATGAACAATCTGCTGATAGCTGTCACGTTCACACATTTTTTCGATAGAACGATGGATGTATCCTAAATCTGGTTCAACTTTTTTTATGATTTCACCATCGATGGTTAACAATAAACGCAAAACGCCATGTGTTGCTGGGTGTTGAGGACCCATATTGATAAAATACTCTTCTGTCTTAAAGTTATTATTTACAACAATTGGTTCCATTTACACTTATTTAACAATCATATTAATTTCATCCGTATAATCTTTTCTTAGCGGAAAGCCACTCCATTCATCTGTTAAAAAAAGTCTTTTTAAATTGGGATGATTGGTGAATTTTATCCCAAAAAAATCGAACACTTCACGCTCATGAAATTCGGCAGTTTGCCAGATGTCGCAAACAGTATCAAAAGTTGGATTTTCTCTATCTGCAGTTTTTACTTTTACAACGATGGTGTGTCTGTAATCGGTAGATTCTAAATGATAAACCACGCCTAACTCAGTAACCCAATCCACGCCACTCAAGCAAAATAAATAATCGAATTTAGTTTCTTTGTTATTTTTTAGTTGAAGCATTAATT
>CAYHWX010000050.1:0-27315 GCA_964360245.1 uncultured Vicingus sp. | reverse complement strand
TTTGAAATCTGAAGGATGGAGCCAAAATTTGTTGGACATGATGTACCTAGAAGATGATGTTAAAAAGTGGGCAGAAGCTACTGGTGAAGGAATTGAAATTGATCAGTCACAACTACACAAAGACAGCAATGGAATTGAGTTAAAAGGTGGTGATACTGTAGTTTTAATAAAAGATTTGAATGTAAAAGGTGCAGGTTTTACAGCTAAACGTGGCACAGCAGTTCGAGGAATAGTTTTAGTTCCAGATAATCCAGCACATATTGAAGGAAAAGTTGAAGGACAACTAATCGTTATTTTAACAGAGTTTGTGAGAAAATCAAATTAATATGGCTGACGGAAGAAATAGAACAACTATAAAAATAGGATTAACAGTTGAAGTGGTTCAAAAGCAAGATCAAGGTTCTGGGAAATTAACTCTCGGAGTGATAAAAAAAATATTAACCAGTTCGGCTAACCATCCTCATGGCATTAAAGTACTATTGGAATCAGGCATAGTTGGTCGTGTTAAAAATATTTTATAATGGATGAAAATACGATTGATGATGTATTATTTAATGCCCACCAAAATCCTCAAGAAGTTGAATTTGCAGGCTTTTGGATAAGAGTTTTAGCTTCTATTATTGACTCTTTTGCATTAACTCCAATCGTTTTACTAAGTTTTTACAACATTTTTGTTTTAAAATCTATTCCTTTAATGGTAATTCTTTCTATTTTATCAATCCTTTACAAACCTTTGTTAGAATGGAGGTATGGTGCTACTATTGGTAAAATGGTAGTCAAAATAAAAGTTGTAAACGAAAAAATGGGTAGAATAACAGTTGAACAAGCAATTGGCAGATACATTCCTTGGTTAATTTCTCAAATACTATCACTCATTACCAGTTTTTACCTATTTAACTCACCAGATTTTAGTACCATTAATAGTATGCTTGATATTGGAACACTTGCACAAACTTCTCCGCTAGATAATGTTTCTACTATTTACAGCTTTATATTTATTTTATTAGTAGGAAGTTTAGTTATTGATAAACAAAAACAAGGTGTGCATGATAAAATAGCAAGAACATTTTGTATAAAAAAATAAGAACTTAAATTATGGGATTGACCAACAACGATATTTTAAAAAAACTTAGAGTTGCACATCAATTGCGAGATGAAGACATCGTAAACATTTGTGCTTTAGTGGATTTTAAAATTACTAAAAGTGAACTAAATGCGCTATTTAGAAATGAAAACCATGAAAAATACATGGAATGTGGTGATCAAATTTTACGTAATTTTTTAAATGGGTTAATTATTCATTTAAGAGGACCTATGCCTGAGAGAAAAGACGAGGTTAATAAACCGAAGTAGCTGTTCACCAATATTTATGAAAACAACATTACCATCTAGAAGTCATCTTCCTGTTTTAGCCATTTTTTTATGCTGCATGGTATGGGGAACAACTTTTGTAATCGTTAAAGATGCTGTTACCGACATTGATCCATTTTTGCTTTCTACTTTTAGAAACTTATTAGCCGTTTTAGTTTTGTTTATTTTTTTATTGCTTTCTAAAAAAGTTGCTTTATTAAAAGTTAAAAATGGTGTAAAATATGGAGCTATTTTAGGAGTTTTATTAGGTGCCATCTACTCTATTCAATCAACTGGTTTAATTTATACGACCTCTAATCACAGTGCCTTTATTAGTTGTTCTGCAGTGGTAATGGTTCCAATTTTTATGTATTTTATAGGTTGGCAAAAATTTACTATAAAACAGGTTTTTGCCATAATTGTAATTACTGTTGGCCTATTTTTACTCACGTTTAAACCTGGTTTAATTCATTTTAATCATGGTGATTTTTTAACATTGATTGCAGCAATTATTTGTGCAATTCATCTAATATTATCTGGGCACTATGTGCGAAAAATAGATTTTTTACCTTTAATTTTTTATCAATTTTTATTTGCAACGATAGGGTCTTTTATTGGCTTATTTATTAAATATTTGGTGCATCATCAAGAGCCTATTTTATTTAATAATACTGTTATTCCCAATGTATTGTACTTAGGGTTATTGGGTACATTATTTTGCTATTTCGTAACCGTGTGGGGACAAAAACATGTAAGCACAGTTTATACCGCATTAATTTTTTCTTTAGAACCAATTTTTGCTTCAATAGTCAGTTTTATAGTTCTTGGTGAAGTTTTTACACAAAATGAAATTATTGGTGCTATCAGTATTTTTATAGGTGTGGTTTATTACAGCTTACCTAAAAATTTGATTGTCGAAGTGGTAGAAAAATTTATTCACTCCAATAAGAAATAACTACAATTACTGTAAATTATTTTTTAAAGCTTTATAACAAGGTCTGATGCTAATTTATTTCAAAAAATTATTTTTTCCTATTACTTTCTTAAAGTTGTTATATCATAAATCTCAGCGTCTTCACCGTATCCAATGGATATTTTAGTTGCTTCCTGATGGTCTTCACTGAAATCCCACTTACTTATTACTTTATCATTTAATAGGTCATACAATGCAAACTCAAATTCACCATATCCTGATTGATCTCTTTTAATAATTACGAAATCATTCATTAAAAAATAATCAAACCAACCACTTTCTAGATTTTTAAGTTGTTTAAAATTTCTATCAAATATTCCTTCTACTATAAAATTATCATCCCCATAAAGTGATATGTTATTATGCCCAATCATAAAATAATTATTCATTTTTTTAAGTAAATCATTTCTGTCAAAAATTCCTAGTTCAGTAAACTGAAATGTAGTTTCATCTACTGCAAACCAAGAGGAATTAGTGTCACATACAAATAGTTGATTGTCAGCATATTTATAGTTATTGTATTCTTTATTGTATATTTTTTGATAGGTGCTATCTATAAAATAGAAATTTCCTTTTATACTCTCTGCGTGGTTTTCACCCACAAGATAATATTCACCATAAGGATGTACCAAATACTTGTCTGGGGTTACTACCCATTTGTCACTATCAAAATTATAAATACCAGAAGAACCTTCATATCCATGCCACCAATTCAAATCATCAATCAAACCACTACTAGAAGCATCATAATTTCTAGATCCCGTTGAGTAAATTAAATTTCCATTGGCAATAATAGCTAAAGCATCTCTTTTTTCTTTGGTCAGATTTAAACTATCTCCATTTTTAATTTCATTTAAAGCATCAAATAATTCGCATTGATAATAGACTCCTTCAAATATTCTTTCACCAATTTTAACATATGGATGGCAAAATTCAAAAGAATAACTTTCAACAGAAGTGTAATTTACTGGTATATACAAATTTGTTTCACTATTAAAAGCTCCAAGTTTGTTATTCGATACTAAAATATCAACTAAGTACCCATTTTTTATCATATCATAAATTGGTTCTAACTTTACACCTTCATAAAAGTTGATGCACCCATATTTTTCATTACATTTATAAACAGCTTCTACTAGGTTTCTATACCTGATAGAATCTATTGAACAGCCCACTACTTGGTTTAATTTATCAATATTCATAAAATCACTTAACGTAAAATCATTGGTTAGTTTTTTATAAAATGTATCGTATATATTTACGGTATTATCAATTCGATGAACATAACCCATTTTGATTCTTTGAAAGTACCCGTCATTAACATCTATAGTAATTTTATTAGCTGCTAAATCAATTACTTTATAATTTTGAATATAATTGCTTGTGTTATTATATTCCACAATAATGTCTTTTGTTGTACGTGAAATAATAAAATTATCTTTACTTAATGTATCCTGAAAATGTAGTAGGTTGTCTTGATTGTCATAATAAATAGTAAATCTTCCTTTAAGTAATTCTACAAAAGAAGTATCTATACCATTTACGATGTAGGTTTTACTATTTGGAAGCAAATAAAACCCCATATAATCGGAATTATAAATAAAATAAGTGTTTTTGTGTTGGGTTGATAAAATTTGAAAGGCTTTTTTGGAAGTATGTACCACCAGTTTCTTCTCATTGTCCCATAAACCATTACCATCTTTATATTCAAAAGTAAACAAGTTTGTGTTGGAAGAAATTCCTGCAATATTTATTACTTTTTTAAAGGGAATGTTTTTTTTAATTTGTTCTAAGTCTTGTGCGTTTGCTAAGGCAATGGCAAAGAACAAACCAATAAATAAGAAAACTGTTTTCATGTTGTTGTTTCAAGTAAACACAACAAACATAATAAATAATGAGCAAAAATGAAAAAAGTTCAAAATATGTAAAAAAATGTAGTGTTGAAATATAGTTAGGAATAAGGCAAAAAAAACTCATCCGTCAGGTGACGGATGAGTTTTTTTTGCCTATTAAATAAAAATATTAATTGGAAGAACCTCCTCCAATTCTAATTCCAATTTTAACGGCTATTCTTATATCAACTGCTAAAACGCTACCAATATAAGGAACGTAGTCATCTTGGTTAAAACTAGAATCATCCTCAGCTTTCGCACTACTATATTTAACATTGTTCATCAGAAATTTGCCAACACCTGCCGTTACTTCTAAAAATAATACTCCAGAAGTTTTCCATTTATATCCGCCCATCACTCCTAACGCTAACCCTGAAGTAGAAACATCAGTTTTAGGATAAGTTAAAAGACCAGTTGATGAAAATCCTGTAGTATCAGTATAAGTATTATCAGCAGCTTTTGATGTTCTATATTTCCCATATAATCCTAAATAAATACCATCATTCCCTTTATTAGGTGTAAAAAATGCTTTATATTCAGGAATAATATTCATTTCAGAATAGGAATATTCTCCATCTTTAAAGGCATAAATTGGGTTATTAGAGATTCCGTCATCAAACATATTTTTAGATGAAAAATTCACATTTAATCCAACCGAATTGTTTGGATTAATTGCATATTCGTAACCTAATCCATATCTTGAAAAAGCGAAACCAAGCACATCAACACTTATGTCATGCTGAGCTTTTAGGGTTAGCCCTGAAATTAAAAGGGCTGCTATCATTAGTTTTTTCATAGTTAAAAAAGTTAGATAATATTTGTATTATTAATTACCAAAGAGATTTATAAGTTACATTAGATTTTGGTCCATTACCGTAAGCAACACCAATGTCTCTAATGGCAGCTATTCTTTCACTTTCTTGTTGTTGATCTTTAACGATGTATTTCCACTCTCTATCATCAATTTGTTTAACCTTTGCAGCAATTTTGTTGGCTAAAGCTTTTACTTCAGCTATACATGAAGCATCAGGATCTACAGAAGCTAACATTGCTCCAGCTTCTTCAGCAGCAGCCATATCTTGTGAAGCATTCCAGATACCAGTAGCTTTTTGAAGTTTCTCTTTACAATCTTTATCAATTTTTTTCTTATAAATTGGTTTGATTGCGTTCATGGCTTTCACATAACATTCCTCACATGCACTAGGTATAGACGCTAAAATAAAAATAGCTTGTTCATAATCACTTTGATCAGCAATAGAATTCGCCTTTTTAATAATTAAATCACAATTATCTTTATAATATTGAATGATTTTTTGCTTTCCTTTTTCAACAAAAGCTTGTAAGGAAGGGTCACCTGCTTTTATGTTTTTCAAAGCTGCATTGTACGCTTTTGTTTCGTTAGTACCAACTCCTTTAACAGAAACAGTTTGACTTGAAAATACTGTGCCTTCAAAACCATCTCCAATATATAATGTAACATCTAAATTATACGCATGCATTGGAGGTGGGCCAGGCAAAATATCTTTTGTTGCTACAGTAACATTAGCAGAAACAATAAATCTTGTGTTGAAAGAACTTCCTCCCAATCCATTTTTCACTACTACTTGTGTTAATGTGTTTTCTAATGAAGCTCTTGAAGCTGCAGGCATGCTTTCAATTTGATCAGGAACCCATGCTGTTAGCATTATTCTATTTTCATCTTTTTTAGTATCGCCTTGGGCAAAACTTAAAGAACCTAATAAAATAAACGATGACACGAGTACTAATTGACTTAATTTTTTCATTTTTTTTAGTTTTTTAAATTATTATTTCCCTCCAAGGATAATTGTAGCACGACCTAGACCTTTCATCACTAATTTATTAGGAATTGCATATGGTGGATCTTTTAAGAACTTACTCAAGCCTTTTGCGAAGTCTCTTGCATCTGATGCTTTACCAGCAGCGTTGTACAAAGGAATTCTAACTTGTTCAAAAAGTGCCATATTTTCAGTCATGTCGGTTGTGTTATATCTTCCACTTTGGGTATTAGCTCCCATCCACTCCTCAATAATCGAGCCTAACTCATTTCCTTCATATTCTGTTTCCAAATCTCCATCAAAATCATCCCATTTTTTAACCATTATGATGACCTCACGACCATTAGCAAACATATCATCAAAATGAGTTTGTAAAGAAGCAGCAAAATTATCGATATGAGCAGTTACCGCTTCTTGTAATAAGACTGGTGTTTCAGCAGAAAATGAAGGAGCTCCTGTTCCTACAGCTGTAGCTATCTGTTTATCTGTATAAGAATCTAATCCTTGTAAATTAAAAGAAATTGATTTTTTAGGACCTGTTGCATTAACCGTCCAAGTCATTTGAATAATAATATCTGCCTTTGCTGTTTTCTTTAATGCATCAACAGGGCTTTCAGCGAGACCGCTTCCGGATTCTTTAGAAGCCGACATATTATCTTCTGCAGCATTGGAAGCTAAAGATTTCATACAAGACTCTAAATTTTTTAACGGGAAACCTCGTTCAGACATCATTCCATTTATAGCACTAATTACCAATAATAAATCTGCGTTTTCTTGCATGGCTTTTTTATAATCAGGGATTTTCTCTATAGTTCCTTGATTATCAAATGACATCATATAACCATTTGTGTTACACCAAACATCACTTGGAACAACCATTAGAGTTGGTTTTTTTGCTTGTCCAAAACTTAATGTTACTCCCATAAGTATTAAACTACAAACTATAAATATCTTTTTCATAATTTTTTATTTTAATAATTTTATTATATAATTTTTAATTGTGTTATTTCACCATTATTTGATCTTGAATCATCCTTTCTTGCAGTTTCGCTCTTTGTACCCGAATTACCACACCATAGGTTTCTTGGTCGCCTGCTTTTTTTCTTCCTTGAACAACTGAAAAATGCAAATCAGAACCATCTTCACCTGTAATAAATTCTTTGTAAGGACCTTGATCAGCAAAAAAAACATTAAAATAAGCTTCCTTTTTTTCTCTGATGTTCACATCAAATAACACAGGTTTAACATTACATTCTGTTTTTCCGTTTCTAATTCCTTTAAACAAAACATCTCTTACTCCATTTTTCTTTGCTTGTTCAACGGCATCTTCTCTATTTCTACCATTTCCCCAAGCTTTTAAAGTTTGAGAGCCATCTCCTTCAATTCCCATACACTCTGTTTCGTAGGTATAGTTTCCAGCACCTTGCATTTGGGTTGATCCACATGAAGAAATTACTGTGCTTATTACTGCTAAACTAAAAGCAGCACCTATTATTATTAATTTTTTATTCATGGTTTTTTATTTTAAGTTTAAAGAGTTAATGAGTGCTAAGCAATTCATCGTTTCTAATTTTAAAATCCAGATGATAATCCTTTAATGATTCCTGCAGCCTCTAAATCTTTTCTAAGATTATCAGACATCACAGTTACCACAACACCTACTTTATATTCTTTACCAACTTTCATAGGTTCTGGTGTTGCATCTCCAGAGGTAGAAACGAATTTCATAAATTTACCTTCATCAGCAAAAAAGTTTTTAAAAAACTCTTCTTTTTGTTGCTCAAGGGCAGGATCGCTAGCTAATGGTTTTTGAGAAGTACAACCTTGTCCACCTCCAGCATAACCTTGAAAAATAATACCATGAACGGCATTTTTCTTTGCTTGATTGATAGCAATTGTTGCTTTTTTTGAATAAGACCACACTTTTATCACTTTTGTTCCTGGCTTACCAATTCCAACACATTCTATTTCATATCTCCAATTTTCCGTATCTTCATTTGCCGCCTTTTTTTTGTTTAGTTGAGCACTTGATACCATAGTAAATGCAAGAAATATAACAGTTAATATACTTGCTTTGTTAATTATTCTTTTCATGATTTATTAATTTTAGTTATTATTATTTTAATCTATTTGTCTTAATAACATACCAGGATAAAATCCTTTTCCTCCTTTAAAATGAGTAAACTCAATAGAAGCATCTACTTCAATAGGATTTCCTTGTTCATCAACAGGTGTTTCACCAGCATTAAACATGTTGTTCCAAATTTTACCCTTTTCTACTTTAATTACTCCTTTTCTATTATAAGAAACTTTCCCTTCTGCATCAAAAGATTGCTCTAAAACTTCATATTTATCCCCTGCTTCTAAACCTTCTTTTAATCCAATTTTAGCACCTATAGGGTCTGAACTTACTAATGGTGTTTTTGTTCTAAAAGGTTCAAATTTTCGTTGTAATTTAGCATAAACTGCATCAATAGATTTTAAAGTAGCATTTTTGATAATCATATCTTCTCCTTCTTTTGCATTTGAACCCAATCCAGAAATGAATGATGATGCTTTTTGAAATCCTAATAACTTTAATTCAAAAAGATTAGTGTTATCAAATGCTTCTTTTTTTGCTGGATCTACTTTAGATGCATCCATCCATAAACTTTGATAAAATACAGCTGACATAGAATCTGTCCATTGTAATTGATATAAGTAGGCTGTTGTCCAAACCGAATAACCTTGTCTAGCTTTTTCATACGCTTTCTCGGCCATTGCTAATGCTGGTTTTTGAGTAATAGCAGGTAATTTTTGGGCTGCCATTTGAGCTATATCATAAGCAATTTTTGCAGGAACTTCATTACTCACAAATTTTGAGTAATTAACTACCACAAAAGTATTTGGAATTAATTCTTCACCAGCATCAGCCAACATAGAAGTACCTCTTTCGGTACTTAAAGCTTTTGCAGCATCTTGTGCTGTTGCATCATAAGAACCTCTTTCTCCTATTAAACTCATGTCAAATGCTCCGTCTGCATTTCTATTGAACCATTTTGCTACTATTTTATTAGCAACTTTATTATCAACAAAATACTTAGTAATGATAGGACTTAAATCTTTTTCTTGTTTTGCAGAAGTATCTTCAACTACTTGATAATTTGCAATGTTAAAAGATTTATCACCTACAGTGTGGTTATTGTATTTATCAGGAAATTCGGCATTATTAAAAGTAGTTAATATAATATCAAACTTAGGAAGTTTAGCATCTTCAATAATCATGGTATGAAGTGAACTTCTTCTGTATTTAACAGCTCCTGCGCTTTTATCAGCAACACCAATTTTAGCAGTTTCTGTTTTCTCCTCTTTTGGAGCTTTCTCTTTTTTTACTTTCTCCTTTTTTTCTTTCTTTTCTTCTTTTACTTCTGTGTCTTGTGCTAAAACTTGGTTAGCCTGAAAACAGATGAACACAAAAAGAGCTAACGCAATTTTTAGTTTGTTCTTTGCTCCAGCATTTTTAATTATTAAATTCATTGAATATATTATTTAGTTAGTTTAGTTTTCTTTTTGATTAAAGAAAAAAAGTTAGCGAAACCGCTAACTTTTTTAATCTTAATTACTTCTTTGCACCTTGAGTTTTAATTGCTTCTAATTGACCTGGTATTGCTTCTTTAGTCGCATTTAAAGCTTTTGTTCCAGCGTTCAATGCTTTCACCGCTTTCATTGAATTAGTAGCTGGTGTGATTTCTTTTGCTTGTTTCATTACATCAGCAGATTTTCCTAGTAAACCAGTTATTTCTTTCATTTGGCCTTCTAATTCTTCTTTAATTTTTCCAGCATCTGAAACACTTCCTGCAGCATCCGAAAGTTGTTTAGATAATTTTTGATTGGTTTCATAAAGATTAAAAGCTGAAGTAACGAAGTCGTCTGTTGCAGCATGACCAACTGAAGCTGGTCTTTCTAAAGCTTTCGCAGATTTTTCTGTTTTTTCTTTTTTCTTTTTCTTTTCTTTTTTGGCTTTTTGTGCAAAAGAATCAACAGATATTCCTGTGATTAACAAGGCTATAAATAACACTTTTGCTAGTGTTCCCGCATTTTTAATAATGATTTTCATAATTTATTTTTTTATTTAGTTTACTTATTAGTTTAGCTAACAAATATAGAATAAAAAGTTAACTATTAATAAAATTTGATAAGTTCTTCAAAAAATTAACACATCATTAACAAAACTTTAAATTTTTTAAAAGTAATTAGGACTATTATTCTAATAAATTATGGAATAGTTTTAATTAATCATCCATCAAAAAAACTGTTTAACATTATTTAAGAACTGCTCAACTATATTTTAATTAAATTTGTTGCATCAAATCAATATTAATATGAATAAATTCAAAATAGGACTTGTATTACTACTTATTCTACCTTATCAATTTAGTTTTTCGCAATATTTACAAGGTGAAGGAAGTAAAAAATTTGATGCATTACTTCAATTTATTAATTATGCTTATGTTGATTCAACCAATGAAAATGAATTAGTTGAAGATGCAATTGTAGCCGTATTAAAAGAGTTAGATCCTCATTCCGTTTACATTCCTGAAGAAGAGTTAAAAAAAATGAATGAACCATTGGTTGGAAATTTTGAAGGAATTGGAATTCAATTTAATATTTTGCATGATACGTTGATGGTTGTTTCCCCAATTTCAGGTGGTCCTTCAGAGAAAGTAGGCATTACTGCTGGAGATAAAATTATTGAAGTTGACGGGGTAGGAATTGCTGGTATTGGATTGCAGAATAGTGATGTTCAAGATAAATTAAGAGGGAAAAAAGGAACTAAAGTTGTTGTAGGAATTAAAAGAAGAACTGTTAAAGAAATTTTACATTTTACGATTACCAGAGATATGATTCCTATCTATAGTGTAGACGCAAGTTACATGGCAACTAATGAAATTGGTTACATCAAGATTAATCGATTTGCTAATAATACTGATGAAGAGTTTAAAGAAGGTCTAAATAAACTATTGGCTCAAAATATGAAACACCTTATTATTGATTTGACTGGTAATGGTGGCGGTTACCTAAAAACAGCCATTCAATTGGCTGATGAAGTTTTAGATGACAAAAAATTAATTGTTTATACAGAAGGAACTAAAAATCCAAAACAAGAATATTATACCACTTCTAAAGGTGGATTTGAAAAAGGGAAATTGGTAATATTAATTGATGAAGGATCAGCTTCTGCTTCCGAAATAGTTTCTGGTGCTATTCAAGATTATGATAGAGGGTTGATTATTGGAAGAAGATCTTTTGGAAAAGGACTGGTACAAAAACCATTCACTTTGCCAGATGGCTCTGCTGTTAGATTGACTGTTGCTAGGTATTACACTCCATCTGGCAGATGTATTCAACGACCTTATGATGATGGAAAAGAGGAGTATTACAAAGAATTTTCAAGAAGATATAAAAATGGTGAGTACATGAATGAAGACAGTATCGCACTTCCAGATTCATTAAAATTTAAAACAATAAATAGTCAAAGAACTGTTTATGGTGGTGGTGGTATTATGCCTGATATTTTTGTTCCAATTGACACTTCTTTGTATTCTGATTATTTTGGAAAAGTTAATCGAAAAGGGTTATTTAATGATTTTGTTCTTATTTATTTGGATTCGCATCGAAAAGATTTATTAACTAATTATAGTGATATTACTATTTTTAAAAATTCATTTGATGCAGAAAAAGAGGTGTTTGATAACTTTATAGCTTATGCCGATAGTAATGAAGTTGAAAAAAATGAAGAGCAAATTAACATATCCAAAAAGTTAATATTAGTTCGATTAAAAGCTTTAATTGCTAGAAATCTATGGGATACTTCAGCCTATTTTGAAATAGCAAATGAATTAAATAATGACTACTTAAAAGCCATTGAAGAAATAAATAATGATACTTTTAAAAAAGAAAAATTAGTTTATAAATAAAACTTATAATTTTATAATAAAATTTAAAAAGATGAAAGAAAATATTAAAATAGGTTTATTAGGAATTATTGCATTAACCTTGGTTGTTGATACCTTTTTTTTGGATAACAAACCTACCAGAAAAAGTTTAGAAGAAAATGCTATTCCTCAAAGTAATATTGCAATAAATCCAGTACAAAATAGCATGATAAATCCTTTAATCAACAATACTCCAGCAACTATTAACCAAACACCACCACCTGCAGCTCCTGTTCAGTCTGAAACTAGGATAAAAACGAATGTGCAGTTTACCGACATAGCTCATGATTTTGGTACCATTCAACAAGACAGTAAAAACACTAAACTTTTTAAATTTAAAAATACAGGAACTGAACCTTTAATTATAGAAAATGCCGTTGGTTCTTGTGGATGTACTGTTCCTACTTTCCCTAAGGAGCCAATTAAACCTGGTGGAGTTGGTGAAATTGAAGTCGTGTATAGTCCTGGCAAACAGCAAGGTGCTCAAAACAAAACGGTTACTATTACTGCTAATACCAACCCAATAACAACAGTTTTAAATATTTCTGCAAATGTAGAAGTTCCAAAATAGTTTATTTGTAGTATTTGAATTTTAAAAAAGGGTTTAATAATATTAAACTCTTTTTTTTATTCTCCTAATTTTTGATAATAGTAAAACTCGTGTTCGATTAATTCGGGATGAAATATTTTGATTAAATCTGCTAAAACAACTTGAGGATTTACTACTCCAGATTCCCAGTAATCATTACCAAAATTGGGAGTTAAGCGTTTATCATTATTAAACAAATTCTTATCTTTTATTGCTTTAAAAGTTGCAAATTTTTTATCAAAAGCAACAACCTCAGCTATGCTTTTATAACTATTGAGGTTAATCCAAAAATCAGCACTAAAAGCTTCATCAATAATAATTTCTTTAGATTTTATAATACTTGCCTCACTTTTATTTCCATCTTTCCATAAATAATTGGCCCCAGCATCTTTAAATAATTGTGCTTGATAAGACTTTGCACCAGGAACATGCCAAGCTCCATTCCAAGGCATTCCTGTAAAAACTGTTGGTTTATTCTTCACCTGTTGAGTTAACTTTACTAACGATAAATAAGTATTTTCGATAGAATCAAAAATTGCAGCTGCTTTTGCATCTTCGTTATAAAATGCAGCAATAAATTTAATCCATTCTGCTTTTCCTAAAGGATGATTTTCCATATATTCCGCATTGAGAACCACTTTTAATCCGAGGGTTTGCATTTTGTTGATAGAACTTGTAGATGATGCATCTATTCCGAATCCCATGATGACATCTGGATTTAATTCTACCAATCTTTCAT
Organism: uncultured Vicingus sp.; assembly: GCA_964360245.1. Taxonomy (GTDB): domain Bacteria; phylum Bacteroidota; class Bacteroidia; order Flavobacteriales_E; family Vicingaceae. The sequence goes on along the minus strand of CAYHWX010000050.1, from coordinate 14,001 downwards.
AATTAATTTGTTGTTCTTGTCCGATTTCTACTGTCTGCTTATTTTTTATTCGTTGTTGAATTTTAATACTGTGCACATAATTGCGACCTGAAAGGGCTACAATAGAATTTTCATGAGCTAATTTCTCAATAAAAGCAACGTGTGTTAAACTCATACAGGCAATAGATGTTATAGGAGTTTTTATGAATGTGGCATTTGGGTATCCATCTGGCTTTTTATTTGAATATAAAATATAGTTGTATGATTTTTTTTCTCCTAGCCAAACATCTTTTAAAGTAACCAATTTATAATTTTCGAATTGTTCAATCGTGAAACCTTTGGCATATTTGATAGGAATTTTTACAGTGGTTGAAGGAGCTTTTTCGATAATAATTCTATCTTTTTCATCAGAATTACAACCTAAAAAAATGGAAAGAAAAGCTAAAAAAATTAGTTGCCTCATTCCTTAAATCGTTTTAATTGATTGGAATAGAATGTCCATTCAGGAGTTTGAACAATATCGGCTATTTCTTGAACACTATACCAAGGTGAAAACTTATTGTTTGAAGGATTTTTAAGAATATGAATACTCTGAGCAGGCATATAACTTTGAGCAATCATAAAACATTTATCTTGGGTTTGTTCATTGACAGCTATATCTAAAACAATTACTGCATGACCTGGGAAACCACCTTTAATAAAAACATCACCAGCCTGAATTTCTGAAAGCGAAATGTTTGTCATTTCTTTTTCTAAAGAAGAAGTTCCAGCATACATAAAAATATTTTTTAGGTACTTTTTAAAACTTTCGTAAGATTTATTATTTGCTGAAGAAGTCCAAACTACTTTATTTCCCCTTAAAGTTGGATAAAATCCACTACTCCATTTATTAAAAGCGATAGTTACACCATTGGTATAATTAAAATGAATTTTATCGTACTGTTGTGAAGCGTATAAATATTCTGCTCTTAAACGCATCACTGCATCAGCACATTGTTGTAAGTCATTTTTTCCAACATCAATATCTAACACTTTGAATTGAGCATTTTGATTGTACTTTTTTTCTCCATTAAACAAATAAACGGTATTGTTTTCCATATTTATTGGCAAATGTCTTAACCAGTTTGCAAAAGAATTTTCACTCACTTTTATTCTGTGGTAACCTTCTGGTAATTCAATTGTATTGATTATTGCTTGATGAAAATCATATACTGTTTTCCATGAATAAACATAAGAAGTAGAATCTTTTGAAATAATTTCTGAATAACTATTTTCAATGATAGCTTCTTCGGTGGAAAGATTAATAACAGCAGTTTCTGTATTAGAAGTCTGACAAGAAGCTAAAAGGCTTGTAAACAGAAATAAGGGAATGTACTTGATTTTTGTTTCCAAAGATTATCAACTATTTTACTTTTAATTTAACAATATAAAATCCAGTATTTGCAGCATTATAAACTGTTTCATAAATTGATAAATAAAGCATTCCACTTGTAGCTGCTTTTCCTTTGTAATTTGCACCTGCATTCATTACTGTTCCAGCTTCGCCAATTTTAAAAACAGTATTTCCATAAACTGGGTAGGTTAAGCTGGATGAAGCATTAGGAGCGTAGTCCTCTGCACCAACACCTTTGTAAGAACCATCAGGTTTATATTGGTTTCCAGATAAACTAGCTAAAGTTACTTCTCCAGATGAGATGATATCCATGCCTTGCCCATTTTTAACCATAATACCCGTTTTTAACCAACCTCCTGTTGTGTTCCCACTGATGTGAGTTGTAGCAAATAATTTAAAAGTTTTCATTCCTTCTCCTTCAGTTGCGTCATAAAACATCACCTCAATTTTTTCAATTTTTTCTCGAGGAATGGTTAATGTTCCATACTCTGTTTTTAGTTCGATAGAACTAAAATCGTATTTCCCTCCCATATTGTATTCGTTATCCATAGAAACAACATCGTTCACTTTATAATTATTAGAAATGTTATGAATTGATTTTAATTCTGCGATAGCACTCGTTAAAGAAAAATCACTAAACTCTCCAGGAGTATATTCAGTCGAATACATTACTTCTTCAATTATTGGAATAGCTGAAGCACTTAATGCAATTAATGATTTATAAGCATTTTCTCTTAATTCAACATTAGAGTTAGAAAGTTGTTTAGATAAGTTAACAATATTAGCTTTTTGAGCATTATCTGGATGAATTCCTAATTCGATGGAAGATACATTTTTTACAGGAATTTCCAATTTCCCATAATCTGTTACCAACAACACATTGGTAATTTTTGTAGTTCCAGTTACTACATTACCATCTTTAAGAGTTAAAGTAAACTCCGTTTTATTTTGCGAATAAGTGATGAATGATATTCCTAAAATTAAAAGTAAAAATGCTGTTTTTTTCATTGTATATCTTTTTAAAAATTATTTTTCGATTGATTCATTATCCCATAAAGCTTGGGTAATATTTACTCCATTTTTATAAAAAAATGTTCCACCCCAAGTATAAAAAACACGTTCATAAACATCTACGTGATTGCCGGTAACTTTTGTTCTTACAATTGTTATGGAATTTCCAGTTTCTGATGTTTCTTCAGTAATCCCTTGAGCATATTTTTTTGACAATTCAACATCCTCACTTATTAATTTTTCTCCCATATAAAAATTACCCATTTCGACACTAGCCAACAATGTTTTCTCTTTTTCCATCGCTCGTAAATCAGAATTAAATTCATTGTTCATTTTTCGATCTTCATCTAGTTTTGTTTTAAATTCCTTATACCTTCTTTCTTGTGAATTTGTGATAACGCCTAATAACTCTTTTGCCTTTATTAATTCTTTATCCGATTTCGCTCTTTTTTTATCAGCATTTTTTTGTAAAGCCAACTCTTCTTTAATAAGTACTTGTTTAAACTTATCTAGTTGTTTAACATCCTTATAATAATCTTTATTTTTATTGTTGACATACTTTACATAATCTTCCTCCATTTTTTCTTTTAGCTTTTTATTGGCAGCTCTTCCTTTTTCAGCATTTTTAATTCTTTGAGTTTCTAATTTGTCAATGTTTTCTTTAAACTTTTTTAGTTCAGCTTCATTTTTCTTGTATTCTTTAGATTTACTTTCGGTTTGCTTTAAAATGTCTTCAGCTAATTTATTTAAATCTTCATCATTTTTTGTTGTTCTTTTTATTGATGCAGAAATTCTAATTTCTTCTTCTTTAGCTAATTCTGCTTTGTATTTATGTATGTCAATTTTTAGATCATCACTTCTTTTTTTACTTTGCTGTTCATTTTTTTCGGTCTCAGCAATTAATTTTTCTACTAATTTTCTATTTTCAGCTCGCGTCTTTTCTGCTCTTTCCAACATTACTAATTTTGTTTCATTCACATCATTAACAAACACATTATGTTTTTTAGTTTTATCTTTACTTACATCTTCTTGTTCTTTCTTAAATTTTAATTCTTCTTTTGTATAATTTGCCATATCCTTATTAGCATCTTCTCTTCTTTTGTCTGCATCTTTTATTCTTTCATTTTCTGCTTTCAACAATAAATCTGTTGTTGCTGATAATGTTTTTGCATTTTCTAAATGGTATTCATCTCCTTTTTTGGTTAACGCCAAAATATCATTTGTATAGTTATCAATTTGTTTGTCAGCTTCATTGGTTCTTGTAATTCCTCCTGAAATTCTAATTTCTTCTTCTTTTTCGAAGCCTTCTTTATCTTTTTTCAACAAATTAGCTTTTTCAGCATTCTTTTTAGCTAACAAAGCAGCCATTTTTGCTTCAATTTCTTTTTCTTTATCATCATTAATTTTTACTCTTGTTCCATTAGAAGAATTGTTGGCAATAGCGTTGATAGGAGTTTCGTTATTTTGTTTTAACAATTCTAGTATTTCCGCTAATTTATCGGAAGGATATTTTTCATTAGGATAAAGAGTTAAGGAAGCATTAAATTTATCTTGAGCCATTTTGTATTGTTTAAGTCGCATGGCTCTATCACCTTCATATATTAACTTATCATAATTTGCTTTTTTTTCTTTCTCAGCTAAAGCTAATTCCTTTTCATTTTTTTCTTTGTTTAAAATATCTGCTAAGATTTGATTAATCTCGTCAATTCTATTTTTTGGATGCAGTTCGTCAGGCATTATACCTTTGGCAAGTATGTAGGAAGATTTGGCTTTTTCGTAATTTTTTTCATTAAATTGAGCATCGGCAAATTTTATATATTCGTTGTATTGCTCTTGTTTTTGCATTAACGCATTGTTAGTTAATTTTATTTCACTTTCATTTTTGGCTTTCTCTGCTAATAACTCTTCAATTTTATCTAGTTGTTGTTGAGGATATACTTCGCTCTGTTTCACATTTTTAGCTGCTTTGTATTTCTCTGTTGCCTTTGTATAATCTTGTGTTGAAAAAGCATTATCCGCTTCAACGATTAATTTTTTATATTTTTCGTTGATTTCCTTTTCCGCTAAAGAAGCATTGTCTTTTTCCGCTTGAATTTTAGCTAAAATATCTTGTACTTCCTGTATTTTATCTTTTGGATATTTTTCGTTAGGTATAACGCCTAACGCTTGGTTGTATTTTGCAACTGCTGCTTGGTAATTTTCTCCTAATAATTCGGCATCTGCTTCGTCAATTAAAGCATCAAAATAATCTCTTTTCTTTTTTTCTGATTCAGCAGCCAATTCCTCTTCTTGAGTTTTTTTCTCTATTGCTTTTAAGATGGCTGCAATTTCTACTAATTTATCTTTTGGATATTGCTCATTCGCTTTTACATCTATAGCTTCGGTATATTTTTCTGTTGCATCATCGTATTTTTTTGCCGTAAAAGCATCATCTCCAGCTTTGATAAAGGAATTGTATTTATCATCAATTTCTTTCTGTGCCTGTGTTTTTGCCTCATTTTCTTCTTTTTCTTGAGCTAATTTTTCTAAAATACCCTCTATTTCATCTAATTTTTCTTGAGGATATTTTTCGTCAGCTTTTACTTTTAATGCTGCATTATAATTAGTCTTAGCTTTTTCATAATCTTTACCAGTAAAAGCATTATCAGCCGAAGCAATAAAAGCGTTGTATTTATCATCCAATTCTTTTTGAGCTTGTGCTCCAGCCAATTCTTGTGCTTTTTTGTCGGCTAACTCTTTTAAAATCGCTTTAATTTCAGTTAACTTATCCTTTGGGTATTTTTCTAACGCTTTTAATGTTAACGCTTTTTCGAAAGCAATTTGTGCTGCTTCGTACTTTTCTGTATCAAATGCTTTGTCTCCTTGCTCAATTGCTGCATTGTATTCTTGATCTAATTTTGCTGATGCATTAACAATTGCATCAATTTCTGCCAATTTATCTTTTGGATATTGTTCTTCCTTTTTTAAATTAGATGCCTCTTGATAATCGGATTTTGCATCCTCATACCTTTTGCTTTTGAAAGAAGCATCAGCAGTGGTGATTAATTTATCATAATTCTCTTGTAATTGTTTCAATTCATTTAGCAGTTTGGTAACCTCCTCAATTTTATCTTTAGGATAATCTTCATCTGCTTTAAAAGTCAGTGCTAATTTGTATGAGTCGATGGATTTTTGATAATTTTTATTTTTTAATTCAGCATCAGCTTCAGCTATCGCATCGGTATAGCCTTTATCTTTTTTATTAAGTTCTGATAAAATGTTTTCAATTTCTTTAATTTTATCTGTTGGGTATTTTTCTTCTGCTTTAATTGTTAACGCTTTTTGGTAGCCTACTTTAGCTTCGTTATATTCTTTGCTAGTAAATTTACTATCTGCCAAAGCAATAGCATCATTATACGCTTCATTCGTTTTTTGCTCATTGGCAATAATCGTTTCTATTTCTTTCAGCCTATTTTTAGGATATATTTCTTTCTCTTTTAAATCAGAAGCTTTTTGGTAGCTAGTTGTTGCCTTTGCCCATTCCTTTTTTTGAAATGCTCCATCCGCTTCTGTGATGGCATCTGTATAAGCTTTATTTGCAGATTCATTTTTATCTATCTGAATTTTTATTTCTGCCAATTGTTTAGTTGGATAAGTCTCTGCAGGGAAAACGGAAGCAGCTTTTTCATAAAAAGGTTTTGCTTCAGTCCATTTTTCTGCGGTAAAAGCTTTATCGGCTGAAGCAATCGCTTTATCATATTCAGCTTGTTTTAATTTTCTTTCAGCTTCTTGTTGTTTTAATCGTTCGGCTAATTCTGTTTTTAAACGATCTAATTCTTTTTGTATCGACTTGGTGTATTCTGGATCATAATCCATATAACCAGTTGCTGGATTAAAAGCAACTTTTGCAATGGGCTGATTTAAGATGGAAACATCTAAACCATCCATTGGTTCAAATAAATTCATCTCCATTGGAAAATCGAAACCAAATTTGGCATCTTCGGGTGGAACATTTTTTGTGGATAATTCTATTCTTTTGGTAACATGCCCTGGCATTGAAAATTCAATAACATAAACGGCATCAGGCAATAGAGAAACTTCAAATTTTCCTGTTTCGGGAGAAGTTAATGTTTTGAATACGGCACCATTTCTTTTTACAGTGATGGTTGCACCTTCTAATCTTTTATTGGTTTCTTCTTTTTTTACTGAGCCCATTACATCCAATGTCCATTGAGCATTAGACACGTCAGCTGTTAGCAAAAACAAAAATGCAATTGCTAAACTATACCATTGATATGAGCGTATTTTTTTCACCTCAACAAAGTGTTAACTAACAAAGGTCGCAAATTCCTATTAAAATCCACAATAAATAGACCAAAATATACACGATACCAATAACAAACGAAATAGATCGACTTTTGTTATGTTATTAAATCAATATTTATAGAGATGCTCTTAGGAAAGAAAGTTCATAAAAATTCAGCTATCGTTTGTGTACTCACAAACGATGTTTATTATGTTTGAGAGGACACAAACAAAGGCAGGAATCGCCCATGAAGAAAACTCTAAAATGAATTAGCAATGGTAATAAAATCGGATGCACTTAAAGATGCTCCTCCAATTAAACCACCATCTACATCTTGATTGGAGAATAGTTCTTTGGCATTTTTTGCGTTGCAACTTCCTCCATAAAGAATGGGAATTTGGTCTGCTATTTTCTTTCCATATTTTTCAGCAATACTATTTCGGATAAAAAGATGCATTTCTTGTGCTTGAGCTGCTGAAGCTGTTACTCCTGTTCCAATAGCCCAAACAGGTTCGTAGGCAATTACACATTTTAATAGTTGGTTTTCAGTTAACTGAAATAATCCTTCGGAAATTTGATGTTGCACCACGTTAAAATGATTACTTTTTTCTCTTTCTGCTAATATTTCTCCACAGCAATAAATAGGAGTTAGTTCGTTTTTTAGCAACTGGTTTACTTTTAACGCTAACTCACTATTTTGCTCGTTAAAATATTGTCTTCGTTCCGAATGTCCAACCAACCCATATTGAACTCCAATAGACTTTAACATGGAAGCAGCTATTTCACCAGTGTAAGCACCAGCATCGTATTGCGATGAGTTTTGTACACCTACTTTAATTGGCGTTGAAGCTGTTAATTTCACTAACTCGGAAGCATAAACCGCTGGTGGAAATAAGATGATTTGAATAGCCTCATTGTACTTAGATTCGATAATATTATTGGTTAAATCTATTGCTTCTGCAAAAGATTTATTCATTTTCCAGTTTCCAGCAACAATTTTTTTTCTCATTTTAATAGCTATTGAACTCTTATTGAACTCTAACTCTTGGGTCAAGTAATCCGTAAGTAATATCTACAATAATGTTAATCACAACAAATATGGTAGCAGTTAATAATACTCCTCCCATTACAATTGGTAAATCAAATTTGGTGAGTGCATCAAACAAAACCCAACCTATACCTTTCCAACCAAAAATCCATTCTACAAATAATGCTCCAGCCAATAAACTGGCGAACATACCAGATATGGCGGTAATTACAGGATTCAATGCATTTTTTAGCGCATTTTTGATGATTACTTTCCAAAATCGAAGTCCTTTTGCACTTGCAGTTCTTATGTAATCTTGAGAAAGTACATCTAACATCGAACTTCTGGTGAGTTGCATAATAGCAGAAACTGGTCTAATTCCTAAGGTAAGTGCGGGTAATATTAAATTATACAACCTAACTTCATCATTTCCAAAATCATCATATTCAACCAAACTACCGGTCATATTTAACCCAGTGATATCAGATAAAACATAACCAAAAAAGTAAGAAATGAGAATGGCAGAGAAAAAAGAAGGAACCGACATGCCTAATATTGATAGAAACAACAAGAGTCTATCTATCCAAGTATCTTTATTTAATGCAGAAATTATTCCAAATAGAATCCCAATAAAAGCGGCTAACAGGATGGATGCTAATGCTAAAATGGTTGTCTCCAACATATAATCAGCTAATGTTTCTGAAACTTTTCTTTTGGTGGCATAAGATCTTCTCAGATAAGGAGTTTTACAGACAACCACACTCGATTTTCCGTACTCAAAAATTTTAGTGTAGTCATATTTTTCTTTATCTAAATATAGGTAGTTTTCAGGATTTTTGTCATGTACAGAAATGATGGATAAGTCATTGATGTACATTACAAATTGTTGAGATAATGGTCGGTCTAATCCTAAATCTTTTTTAATTATTCGAATGGATTCCTCATCGGCTCTTTGTCCCATTAACATTCGGGCAGGGTCGCCAGGTAAAACATTAAAAAGTAAAAACACAACTGTTACCACACCAGCTAGCACAAAAAATCCGTACAATATTCTTTTGGTAATAAACTGTATCAAATTTATTTTTTTACTTTAAAAATTCTTTTTTAACACTCTCGTAATCAGGCAAATCATTAGCACTCCATTTAGCTAAAATTGTTCCTTTTTTCATTAAAACAATACCAGGATTTGCTCTAATAATAGTTTTTAATGTAATTGCATCACACGTATAAAAATCGATCATTAACTGATTTTTATGTTTAAAAATTTCAATATCATTGTAAGCAGAGGATGTTAACCCCAAGATATAATTTCCATCAACATTACATTTATCGACAAAAGTATTAATCTTTTTAATGGAACGTTCTTTTGTTTTGCTAATATCGTAAGCTACTAACATAAAAACGTAAGCTTCTTCGTTAAAATAATCCTGACTATAATCATTTCCATCGTCTGCAGTAATAGTAAAATCAGTAATTTGAGGTTTAACACCCTCCGAAATTAACTTTGTTTTCCTGTCTGCAAATTCATAATTAACATTATCCCAAGGATAATTTTTTTCTGTAAATTCTTCCACTTTACCAGTAGTTTTATTTTTGTAATAAAAGATATTTTCGAACACGTCAGGAACTGCTCCTACAGGTAGTACCATTTGTTGTGGAATATTTTTTCCAACAGCATAAGCTCTATAATCTTTTAGTGGTAAATGATTGTAGGTATAATAAATAAATACTATGGATATCAATGTTATCCATAAAATAGGAATCCATTTTAATACGGTATTGAATAAAAGCCTTTTGGAAGCAAAAAACCCTAAGTAACCAACGGTAAAAAATAGTAAAGGAAAATACCAATTAAAAACCCATGAAAAGAATAAAACAAACGCAATTGATGCACCAAAGAAGATGATATCTTCCTTATTGGTATTTATTTTAATGTTTTTTCTGTATAGAAAAATAGGAATAATTAAAATAATTAAAATGAAATCTTTTGTCCACGACTCCCAAGGTGTTAAACTTCTTCCTAAAGAACCTTTCATTGCATCACCAAAACATCCGCAATCGCTAACACATTGAACTGGTAATTCTTCTTTAAAAACAGTTGACTTCTCTTTATCTTTAACAATAACTATTTTATTGTTTTCTTCCATTCTACTTAGCATTTGTATATGAGCTGGAGAATTTTTTTCTAAGGTTGTTAAATTATTATAGTTGGAATTTGGGTCGCATGTGGCTGTGTGTAAGGTTAAGAAGAAAAATGCAACAGTTAATATCAATAAAGAATAGAGTGTAGTTTTTATTTTTGTACCAAAAAGCAATGAAAATCCTAAAACAATTTCTGCAGCACACATGACTACTGCCATCAACAATGCGTATTTTACTAAAAATTCAAGTGAAAAAGTATCCCATCCAAACCAATCTCTAACCCGATAAGCTAAAGCACCATTTTCGAAATATTCTTCTAGTTTATAACTAAAGCCCAAGGTATCATTAGCTTTAATTAATCCTGACACAATAAATAATGACCCGACAACAATTCTTAATAGGTGCGTTAGAATTTTCATAATGTTACAATTTGGAACAAACTTAAAACTAAATTATTTATCTACTTCCTGTTTAACAGTAATTTAACTCCCTTCTTCAATTTTTATTAAGGCAAAAACGGCATAGTTAACCATATCGGCATAATTGGCATCAATTCCTTCAGAAATTAGTGTTTTTCCATTATTATTTTCAATTTGTTTAGTTCTTAATAGCTTCATTAAAATTAAATCAGTTAAGGAACTTAATCTCATATCTCTCCATGCTTCATCATAATCGTGATTTTTATTTTCCATTAACGATTTAGCAGCGTAAAAATGTTTGCGGTATAAAGTTAAACATTCATCAAAAGGTAATTCCGTATTTTCATCTTCTCCTAATTCTAGCTGAACCAGTGCCATAAGAGCATAATTAACAATTCCAATGTATTCCGATTTTATTCCTTCGTCAACTTTGCTTATTCCTTTATCTTCAATACTTCTAATTCGTTTTGCTTTGATAAAAATTTGGTCGGTCAACGAGCTGGTTCTTAAAATTCTCCAAGCACTTCCATAATCTTTCATTTTTTTTATGAAAATGTCAGTACAAATCTTTATTATTGAATCGTATTCTTGGGAAGTGTTATTCATATTTTAAAAGTAGGTCCTAAAAAAATTAAACTCCGCAAGATACATTTTTTTTAAAAATATTTATATTAATTATAAAAGGATGTTATTAAATTTAGACGAACCAGCTATAATGGGCATACTAAATGTTACTCCTGATTCTTTTTTTGATGGTGGAAAATATTTAAGTGAAGACCACATCATGCAAAAAGTAAATTCTATGGATTATCATGGTGCAAAAATTATTGATATTGGTGGCTATTCTTCTCGACCTAACGCCATAGATGTTTCAGAAGAAGAAGAACTAACAAGAATTTTACCAACCATTACTTTGATAAAAACCAACTTTCCTGACCTCCTTATTTCAATAGACACTTTTAGAAGTAAAGTAGCGGAAAAGAGTATTGAAGCTGGTGCTGACATAATTAACGACATATCTGGAGGAGATATGGACAGCAATATGTTTCGTTGTATAGCTGATTTAAAAGTACCTTATGTATTAATGCACATGCAAGGTACACCTCAAACCATGCAAGAAAATCCAACTTATCAAAATGTGGTGGAAGAAGTGAACCAATTTTTTGCTGAAAAAGTAAATGAACTCATTCAATTAGGTGTAAAAGATATAATTTTAGACCCTGGTTTTGGTTTTGGTAAAACGCTGGAACATAATTATGAACTTTTAAATCAGTTTCATACGTTTACATCGTTTGGGTTACCTATTTTAGTTGGCTTTTCTAGAAAATCGATGATTAATAAAGTAATTGATACTACTCCAGAAGAAGCACTAAACGGAACAACAGTTTTAAACACCATAGCTTTAATGAAAGGAGCAAACATTTTGCGGGTTCATGATGTAAAAGAAGCCAACGAAACAATTAAATTAGTTAGTAAATTAAATTTAAAATAAATGAAAATTATCTCTTGGAATGTAAATGGAATAAGAGCTATTGCAAAAAAAGGCTTTTTTGAAAAAATTGAGGCGATGAATCCTGATGTGATTTGTTTTCAAGAAACAAAAGCTCAAGATGAACAAGTGGCTGAAATTTTAAATAATTTAAAAGGTTATCATTTTTATGCAAACTCTGCCACTAAAAAAGGATATTCTGGAACAGCAATTGTTTCTAAAATCAAACCTATTCAGGTAATTGCTAACATTAATATGGAGGAGCACGACCAAGAAGGAAGAGTGCTAACAGCCGAATATGAAAAATTCTTTTTGACCGTAGTTTATGTTCCTAACTCAGGAAGCGAGTTAAAAAGATTAGGTTACCGACAAACTTGGGATGTAGCTTTTTTAAATTACTTAAAAGAATTAGAAAAAAAGAAACCTGTAATTGTGTGTGGCGATTTTAATGTTGCCCATCAAGCAATAGATTTAGCAAGACCAAAAGCGAATTACAATAAAAATGCTGGTTTTATGCAAGAAGAAATTGATGGGATGAATAATTTTATCAATGCTGGTTTGGTAGATACATTTAGGTATTTGCATCCTGATAAAACCGAAGCGTATAGTTGGTGGAGTTATAGAGGTGGAGCAAGGGAAAAAAATGTAGGCTGGAGAATTGATTATTTTTTAGTTAGTAATAGTATCATCAACCAAGTTAAAACTGCAGAAATTATAACAGACATACATGGTTCCGACCATTGTCCTGTTGTTATAGAATTAGAATAAGGAAAGGGGGATAAGGGACTTTACCTTAAACCTGAATCTCTAAACCAAACTAGTATTCTTTCAAAGCATCACGATAAACATACATCTCTTCTCTGTTCGAGGAGTTTGTTCTATCTAACATGAGCGACAATAAATAATTAAGACTTTCTACCCTATCTTTATCTGTTTCGATTGTATTAACAATTAGATGGGCAACTTCCTCATGATTATCATCCCCTAAATCATCGGCTATTTCTTCATCGGCTGGAATTGGAATATTAAAAGTACCATTGTTTTCAATGTGTTCATAGGTTAAGCGAATAACCTTAGTTAAGGTTGGGTCTTTTTCTTCTAATGCAAAAGGTCTTAACTCTTGCAATCCTTTTATTAACGCTGCTTTATTAATTCCTTTTTTTGCAAGGTCTATTTGCATTTTAACGATTAATTTATTTCCTTCAATACTTTCCATGGTATTTTCTTATTTATTTGCGAAATTAGCATTCTTTATTTATTTTTCCTTACGCTTCAATAAATTTATTAAAAATTAGCATGAAAAAATCAATCCTATACCTAACCACTTCAATATTCATTTTGTTTAATGGTTGTTCTTGGAATGAACTTTTTGTTGTAAAAAATAATTCCGACAAAAGCGTTATCATATCGTACAAAATTGAGCCACTTCAAAAAAGTGGTTTTGCTATTTTTGACACCTCCCCTACTAGTTATCATTTAAATAAAAGAGGTAACATCAATTGGGAAAAACAAATCAATGTTACTGATACAGATACTTCTCAATTTAATTTAACCATTACTTTGCCTCCTAAAAGTGCTTTAATTTTTGGAAGATTAAATAATGACACTTATAAAAGCCACGACCAATATTTTATTAACGGTCGTCATTTTAATTTTATTAGAATGGAAATAAAAAAAGAAAATGAAGTGATTACCATCGTTAAAGAGCAATTTGATAATTTCTTTAAAAAAGTGAAAGGAGAAATTATATTTGACTCGTTCTAAAAATTACTATTCAACTTAACTATTAGGAAAAAAGCACTCAATGAGGACTTTTTTGTTAAAACTTAATTTTATTTCCACCACCAAATTGTTTTGCAGCTTTAGATAATTTACCTTTTTTACCAGTATTAACAGTATTGGTTGATTTTACTTTAAATCCAGATTCATTTTGCTTTTCAAGTTGTTCGGCTTCTGCTTTAGCTTTAGCATCTGCCTCAGCTTTTGCTGCTGCTTCTGCATTTCTTTTATTTTCTTCTTCAGCTAGTCGTGCTTGTTCTGCTAACATCTTTTGGTTCAACTCTTCTACCTTTTGTTGATTAGCCAATCGTTCTGCTTCATTTATTTTTGCATCATTAGCTGCTTTTTCTTTAGCCAATCGTTCCTCTTCTTGTTTTTTGGCTGCTGCTTCTTGTTCAGCTTTCGACTTGGCTTCTGCGAAAGCTGCTGCTTTTTGTGCTGCTTCAGCTTTTTCTTTAGCCAATCGTTCCTCTTCTT
>CAYHWX010000049.1:0-27592 GCA_964360245.1 uncultured Vicingus sp. | reverse complement strand
TGCCTTGCATCTTATTTATTATCTTTGTTTTTTGAAAGAAATCAATTTATAGAACCCACCTTAAATGATAGTTGAGTCTTAATTTTATAAAAAATAGAAAGTTAATGAACAAATCCGAAAGATACTTAAAAAGAGGAGTCTCCGCATCTAAAGAGGATGTACATCATGCAATAAAAAATATTGACAAAGGATTATATCCAAAAGCTTTCTGTAAAATTATTCCAGATTATTTAACGGGTGATGCAGATTATTGTGTTGTGATGCATGCTGATGGCGCTGGAACAAAATCATCTCTAGCTTATGCCTATTGGAAAGAAACAGGTGATATTTCAGTTTGGAAAGGAATTGCTCAAGATGCACTTGTTATGAATATAGATGATTTATTATGTGTTGGTGCGGTTGACAACATCTTATTGTCTTCTACAATTGGAAGAAATAAAAATTTAATTCCAGGAGAAGTTATCGCTGCAATAATAAATGGAACGGAAGAGTTATTGGAGGATTTAAGAAAGCAAGGAATTGGAATACACTCTACTGGTGGAGAAACTGCTGACGTTGGTGATTTAGTAAGAACAATTATTGTTGATTCTACAGTAACCTGCAGAATGAAAAAAGAAAATGTAATTGACAATGCCAATATAAATGTTGGTGATGTAATTGTTGGTTTATCATCTTTTGGACAAGCAACTTACGAAACTAAATATAATGGTGGGATGGGAAGTAATGGGTTAACATCTGCAAGGCATGATGTTTTTGATAAAAATGTTTCCAAAAAATATCCTGAAACTTTTGATCCAAGTGTACCCGATGAATTAATATTTTCAGGAAGCTACTCCTTAACAGATAAGATTGAAGGGTTAGAATTGAATGTTGGTAAATTAGTTTTATCACCAACAAGAACCTATGCTCCTATTATTAAAAAAATATTAGATTTATATAGAAAACAAATACATGGAATGGTTCATTGTAGTGGCGGAGCACAAACTAAAATATTGCATTTTGTGGAGGACTTACAAATCGTAAAAGATAACCTTTTTGATGTACCTCCATTGTTTAAAATAATACAAGAACAATCTAAAACAGACTGGAAAGAAATGTATAAGGTTTTTAATATGGGACATCGAATGGAATTGTATGTGCCTAAAGAGATAGCTGAAGATATTATTTCAATTTCTAAATCTTTTCATGTTGACGCTAAAATTATTGGGAGAGTTGAAACCAAAGGAGAAAAAAAATTAACAATAAAGTGTAAATATGGTGAGTTTGTTTATCATTAAGAAGGTATGAGTTTATTAAAAAAATTAGAACAAATAAACATTCGTTTCGATCAGGTTAGTGAACAAATTATTGACCCAGAAGTTATTTCTGATATGGATCGATATGTGAAATTGAATAGAGAGTACAAAGAATTAGGCGAAATAGTTACAGTATATAAAAAATACAAGGATACCATAGATAACATCGAGTCAGCCAAAAAAATTATTAAAACAGAAACCGATAAGGAATTTGTTGACATGGCTAAAATGGAATTGGATGAACTACTTTATCAAAGGGATGAAATTGAAGAAAATATAAAAATCATACTTATTCCAAAAGATGAAGAGGATACTAAAGATGTAATCATGGAAATTAGAGCTGGGACAGGTGGCGATGAAGCCAGCCTCTTTGTTGGAGATTTATATAAAATGTATAGCAGATATATTGAAAAAAAAGGATGGAAAATTGAAATATTAACAGTTAATGATGGAACAGCAGGTGGGTATAAAGAAATTTCATTTAGTGTAGCAGGTGAAAACGTATATGGTGTTTTAAAATTCGAATCCGGCGTACATCGCGTACAACGAATACCTAAAACTGAATCACAGGGGAGAGTTCACACTTCTGCTGTAACAGTAGCAGTGTTACCTGAAGCTGAAGAAGTAGATATTGACCTTAGAAAGGACGATATAAAAAGAGATACCTATCGTTCGGGTGGAGCAGGTGGACAAAATGTGAACAAAGTTGAAACTGCAGTTCGACTAACACATATTCCAACAGGGATTGTTATTGAGCGACAAGTAGCTCGTTCTCAGTTAAAAAACTATGAGATGGCTCTTACTGCACTTCGGACAAAATTATATGAAATTGAAGTAATTAAACGGGAGAAAGCTAGAGCAGCCGAAAGAAAATCACAAGTATCTACTGGTGATAGATCTGCAAAAATTAGAACTTACAATTATCCACAAGGAAGAGTTACCGACCATCGGATTGGATTAACGCTCTATAATTTAGATGGCATTTTGAATGGGGATATGGAAGAAATAATTCAATCGTTAAAAATTGCTGAAAATGCAGAAAAACTAAAAATAGGTACAGATTAAATAAGAGAAATACTGTGGTAATTAATATTAAAAAACTCCTTATAACTCTAATATTAGCAATATTACCATTTTTTTATGGTGTAGCTCAAACAACTCCAAATGCTAAAGGCACTTTAAAAAAAATTACAGGAGTACTTCTTGATCAAGACAAAAACACACCTCTACCTTATGCCAACATTATTATTTTACATAAAGATTATGGTGCTATAACAAATGAAAATGGTTATTTTTCTTTAGATGGCGCAGGTATTAATAATAATGATACTTTAAGTTTTATTTACATAGGCTACCATTCTAAAAACATTGCTATTAGTGAGTTACAGAATAATTCAACTATTTTTTTAAAAGAAGAAATAGTTAATTTAAATGAAACTTTTGTTTTTGCCAATAAACACAATGCAGAAGAAATCATAAAAAATGTTTTAAAAAATAAAGCTGCTAACTATAAAAACTCGACATCAAAACAGCAGCTTTTTATTCGAGAAAGATCCATTTCTGATGTTGAACATATTGATATTAAATTTATTAAAAGTTCTTTTTCACAGTTAGATGAAAAAATGACTCGATTAGTGCAAAAAAAAATACCAAAACACTCTATTTCTTATACTGATTTTTTAGGTGATTTCTATTTTTCAAAAAATAAAAAAGATAGCTTAAAAATAGCACCAACAAAAATAGTTAGCCTAAAGGATAAAAATTTAACAGATGTCGATCAGCTAGAGGAAATGTTTGAGAAATTTTTTTCCGATACAAAAGAAAATGAATATTGGAAAATTAAAAGTGGAATAATAGGTGGAAAAGTAGATATTGGAGAAGAAGATTCGACTGCTAAAAAAGATTCTTTAAAAGAATATTATGAAAACTATTTCTCTACGTATTATTATGCAAAGAGTATGGATAAACGTTTTAGAGGGTTATTGGATGATAAAAAGAAATGGGATTTTTTACACCATACAAATGATTACGAATATACTCTTATTGGTGGAACAAAAATAAATGGTGAGGACATTTACATAATAGACTTTAGCCCTAAAAACAATGGAAAATTTATTGGAAAAGTTTATATTTCTATGGATACTTACGCTTTGGTGAAAGCTGATTATAATTATGATATTGGGAAAATTGGGACAAATATCCATTTATTTGGCGTTGGTTATACTGAAAACCAATTGGATATTTCAGTTTATTTCGAAAAACAAGTGGGCAATTATCAATTAAAATACTATGCAGAGAAAACAGGAAGTAACATGAGTTTAAATAGAAACATTTCCCTATTAAAAAAAAGGAAGCGTTTTTTAATTGATAAAGAATTGAATGAAATTAAAGTTAGATTGAGCCTATCCGCAAAAGAAGAAAGTTCTGTTGAAATGCTAATTATTAACAGAAAAGATATTTCAGATCGTAACTTTGCTGATTTTAAACAACAAAAGAATTTTAAAAGAATTTATGTAGATCAGTTTAACGATAATATGTGGAAAGGGTACGCTGTGATAGAGCCGACCAAACAAATGCGTGATTATAAAAAAATAGATTAAATCCCCTCTTGAGAGGGGCTAGAAGTTCTTAGCGATTTATTGTTTAGAAATTCTAGTTGTGTGTAAAATTAAGAACAATGAACAAACAAGACCTCATCAATCAAATCAAACAAAAAAAATCTTTTTTATGTATTGGTTTAGATACCGATATATCTAAAATTCCATCACATTTATTAAAAGAAAAAGACCCAATTTTTGAATTTAATAAACAAATTATTGATGCTACAAAAGATTTGTGTGTAGCTTATAAACCCAATATTGCATTTTATGAAAGCTTAGGTGCAAGTGGGTGGGAATCTTTAAAGAAAACGGTTGATTACATACCTAAGGATATATTCACGATTGCCGATGCAAAGCGTGGAGATATTGGAAATACATCAAAAATGTATGCCAAAGCATTTTTCGAAACTTTAAATTTTGATTCAATCACTGTCGCTCCATACATGGGAGAGGATTCTGTAACTCCTTTCCTTGAATTTAAAAATAAATGGGTTATTTTATTAGCATTAACCTCCAACAAAGGAGCTGATGATTTTCAGTTTTTTGGAGGAAAAGAAGAAAAACTTTTTGAAAAAGTCCTAAAACAATCAAAAAATTGGGGTAACGATAAAAATCTAATGTATGTGGTTGGGGCAACACAATCAGAAATGTTTGCGGCGATTAGGAAACTTGTTCCTGACAGTTTTTTATTAGTGCCTGGTGTTGGTACTCAAGGAGGTTCGTTAGCTGAAGTTTGTAAATATGGAATGAATAAAAATTGTGGATTGTTAGTGAACTCTTCAAGAGGAATTATATACGCTGGGAACGATGAAAATTTTGCAAAAAAATCTAGGGAGGAAGCACTAAAAATTCAGAAAGAAATGGCTATCTTGTTAACCGAATTTAAAATTATATAATTATGGTAAATCCTTTTAGTATCGGACAAATAGTATTATTTGTTTTTGCATTTTTCTTTGTTTTTGGTGCATTTTTTATTGTAAAACAAAAAACAGCGGTTATTATCGAACGTTTTGGTAAATTTAATAAAGTTGCTCTTTCAGGTTTTAACTTTAAAATTCCAATTATTGATAAAAAAGCTGGAACAGTTAACTTAAGAGTAATGGAATTACCTGTTGAGGTGGAAACCAAAACAAAAGATGATGTATTTGTTCGTCTAATTGTTTCGGTTCAGTACTATGTGGTAGAAACTTCAGAAGGAATTCAAACTTCATTCTATAAGTTTGATAACCCTGCACGACAAATTCAATCCTATGTTTTTGATTCGATTCGTTCGGAAGTACCTAACATGCTATTGGATGATGTATTTAGTGAGAAAGATAAAATAGCTGTAGCAGTACAAACAGAATTAGCTGAAACCATGGACGAATATGGTTTTGCTATCATAAAAGCGTTGATTACAGACATTGACCCTGATGCAAAAGTTAAACACGCCATGAATGAAATTAATGCTGCAAAACGATTAAAAGAAGCTGCTAGAGAATATGCCGAAGCAGAAAAAATTAAAGTAGTTGCCGCCGCTCAAGCTGAAGCAGAAGGGAAAAAATTACAAGGTGAAGGTATTGCCAACCAACGAATTGCCATCGCAAATGGTATTAAACAATCGGTTGAACAAGTGAAGGGGGCTATGGAAGATGGAGTTACTGGACAACAAGTGATGAACATGTTATTTATGACTCAACATTACGATACCATTGGAAAATTAGCTGAGCAAGGTGTAAATACTATTTTTATGCCTTATTCACCAAGTACTGTGGGAGATTTACAAACCCAAATTCAATCGAGTTTATTAGCAGCAGATGCCATCACTAAATCAACAACACTTGCTGATTATGCTAAGAAAAAAGTAGCTAAAAAATATGGCGACAAAGATGATGAAGCAGTTGACTTGGCATAAGCTATGATTACGGAAGATTTTCTTCATTATATATGGAACTTTAAATTATTTAATACCATTGGTTTAAAAACAACCAACGAAGGAATAATTCAAATTATTAAATCGGGACAGCATAATTCAGATGCTGGTCCCGATTTTTTTAATGCTCAAATTAAGATTGGAAATACATTATGGGCAGGAAATGTTGAAATTCATCTTAAATCATCTGATTGGATAAAACATAAACATCAACTAGATAAAGCTTATGACAATGTAATCCTTCATGTAGTCTATGAAAATGACCAACCTATATTTGATAAGAATAGTAGATTAATTCCAACGATAGAATTAAAAGAATTGATTGATGAAAAATTAGTATTGAAGTATGAAAATCTTATCAATTCTCAACCATCGGATTGGATTCCATGTGGCCAACAAATAAAAACTGTTGACAAATTTATTATTTCAACTTGGCTAAATAGATTAGCAATTGAGCGATTAGAGCGAAAATCAGACGAAATAATTGAAACACTAAAACTCAATGCAACTAATTTTGAAGAAACATTTTACCAGTATTTATTCAAATATTTTGGGCTAAAAGTAAATGCACTTCCTTTTGAATTATTAGCAAAAAATACACCTTTAACAATTACCGAAAAGCATAACACGTTATATGCTGTAGAAGCTTTGTTTTATGGTCAGGCAGGTTTTTTGGAAGAAAACATTTCCGATGAATATTATCAAAAACTAAAGAAAGAATATCAATTTTTAAAAGCAAAATTTAATTTAAAATCAATTGATAAAAGTTGTTGGAAATTATTACGATTGAGACCAGCTAATTTTCCAACCATTAGGATAAGTCAATTGGCTAATTTAATGAGTACTAATCCTAGATTTTTTGCTAAAATTATTGAAGCAAAAACGATAAATGAAGTGCAAAAATATTTTAACACTCATGCATCAAATTATTGGAACAAACATTATCAATTTGGTGTTGAAAATAAAAAGGTAAACACAAAAAATTTAGGAATAACAACAATTAATAACATCATAATAAATGTTGTTGTACCATTTACTTTTGTTTATGGGAAAGTAAAAAACGATGAATTACTTATTGAAAAATCATTAGAAATGCTAGTGAATATTGCTCCAGAAAGTAATTCAATTGTTGAAAAATGGGATGAAATTGGTATAAAAGCAAAAAATGCAATGCAAACACAATCATTAATAGA
Organism: uncultured Vicingus sp.; assembly: GCA_964360245.1. Classification (GTDB taxonomy): domain Bacteria; phylum Bacteroidota; class Bacteroidia; order Flavobacteriales_E; family Vicingaceae. The sequence goes on along the minus strand of CAYHWX010000049.1, from coordinate 20,592 downwards.
ATTGAAAAAAAATTACTGTATTAAAAAAAAATGTTTAACTTGCAGTGTTGGTAATTATATTTTACGACAATGATAAAAAAAATTCTATCCTATTTCGAAAAAAAAGCCTTTGGGGTTTGCTCTTGGTGGGGCGATAAACTTCAATTAAAATCGAGTCGCATCCGAATGTCTTTTATTTACCTTTCTTTTTTAACATTTGGCTCTCCAATTTTTATTTACCTTATTATGGCTTTTATTTTAGAGCATAAAGAATACTTTAAGTTTCAAAAAAGAAAGTCAGTTTGGGATATATAGTCCTTGTTCGATGTTAAATCTTAAACATTTTAAAAAATTATACTTCTCACTATTGTTATTACTTTCAATAATTGTGATAGGCATTTTTGGTTTTGTACAGATAGAAGGTTATACCATTCTTGAAGCGTTGTACATGACAATTATAACGATGTCAACAGTTGGGTTTAGAGAAGTGCATGAACTTTCTTCATCAGGTAGAATATTTACTATCTTATTAATTATAGTTAGTTTTGGTACATTTGCGTACTCAATCTCATCCATTACACTTTATGTTTTAGATGGTGAATTTAGAAGATATTTTAAAGATTTAAGGATAACTAAAAAAGTGAATAAAATTTCTAATCATATTATAATTTGTGGCTACGGAAGAAATGGAAAACAAGCCGTTTCGGAATTAACAATGCACAGAAAACCTTTTATTTTAATTGAACAAGACTTGCAAATAATAGAAGTATTAAGAACAGAAGCAAAAATTTCTTTTATTCAAGGAGATGCTACTCACGAAAAAACACTGGAAAAAGCAGGCATTCATCGTGCAAAAGCATTAATTACAACCTTGCCCAAAGATGCAGATAATATGTTTGTGGTACTGACTGCTAGAGAAATGAATCCAGATTTATTAATTATCAGTAGAGCTTCTGAAGAAAATTCGGATAAAAAATTAAGAAGAGCTGGTGCAGATAATGTGATTATGCCCGATAAAATTGGAGGAGCTCACATGGCTTCATTGGTTATTAAACCAGATGTAGTTGAATTTATAGATTACGTGATGGGGCAAGGAAATAATGCAGCTAATTTAGAGGAAATTACTTTTGAAAATTTACCTGTTGAGTTTCAAAATAAATCTATCAGAGAACTTGGAATAAGAGATAAATCAGGTGCTAATATTGTTGGGTTTAGAACTCCTGAAGGAGAATACATCATTAACCCATCACCAGATCAGGTGATTTTATTAGGTACCAAAATATTTGTGCTGGGTACCGAAAATCAAATTTCAGCTTTTAGAGAAATTAGCACTCAAAAAGATTTGTTAAATAATAAATAATTATTTTATGCGAGTGTTAATTACTGGCAGCAATGGACTTTTGGGTCAAAAGTTAGTTAAACTTTTAGCCAACCAATCTGGCATTGATTTTTTAGCTTCCTCTTCTGGTGAAAATAGAATTAAATCTATTACGCATTTTAATTATACCAGTTTAGACATCACCAATAAAACACAAGTTGAACAAGTATTTCATCAATTTAAACCAACTGTTGTTATCAATACAGCAGCGATGACTAACGTTGATGCCTGCGAAGATCAAAAAGAACAATGTTGGAATTTGAATGTGAATGCGGTTAAAAACTTAATTGAATCCTCCGGCAAATACCAAACACATTTAATACATCTTTCCACCGATTTTGTTTTTGATGGCGAAAACGGACCTTATAAAGAGGAGGATAAACCTAATCCATTGGGTTATTACGGAAAATCAAAGTACGAAGCGGAAAAGTTACTTCAACAATCTACCATTAATTGGAGTATCGTTAGAACCATTATTGTGTATGGCGTTGTAGAAGACATGAGCCGATCCAATATTGTGCTTTGGGCAAAACAAGCACTAGAAAAAGGAAACCCTTTAACCATTGTAAACGATCAATTTCGAATGCCTACGTTAGCCGAAGATTTAGCTCAAGCTTGCTGGTTGATTGCCAAAAAACCAGCTACTGGAATTTACCACATTTGTGGTAAAGATTTGATGAGCATTTTAGAATTGGTCAATCGAGTGGCTGATTTTTATGGTTACGATAAATCTATCATTTCTCCAATTGCTTCAACCTCATTAAACCAAGCAGCAAAACGACCGCCAAAAACCGGGTTTGTTCTCGATAAAGCGTATAAAGAATTAGGCTATTCCCCTTGTAGTTTTGAAGAAGGATTGGGAATTGTAACTAAGCAATTAAATGCAATTAATGTTTAAAATGTGAAATTAGTTGAGATAGAAATCAAAAATAGAAGTGCTTTTCAGCAAAACTTAATCAATCGTTTTAAGGATGCTAGCTATTTGTTTTTTTTTAATTCAAATAACGAAAATGCGAATATATTAGCCATTTCAAACAGCGGAAATGTTATTGAAAACAACTGGAAAATCGGCTTTATTTCATACGATTATAAAAACCATATCGAACAGTTGTCTTCGAACAATAAAGATGAAATTGGTTTTCCTGATGAGTTTTTTTTTACTCCACAATTATTGGTAGAGATTTATGAAAATAAAATTAGCATCAACTTTGACGACCAAATTTTTAATGAAGATGATTTAAAAACTTTAGTACTGCAATTAAATATTGAAGAAGTTAAAAAAAGTGAATTTTTATCGATTAAGATGTTACCTGTTGTTTCGAAAGAAAATTACCTTAAAAACGTATTAAAACTTAAAAACCACATTCAACAAGGCGACATTTACGAAATAAATTATTGTCAGGAATACCTTGCAAATGAGATTGAAATCAATCCAATAGACATTTATTTTAGGTTAAACAAAAAATCACCAACACCCTTTTCGAGCTTGGTAAAGTTTAACGATAAATTTTTACTTTGTGCTTCTCCCGAGCGATTTATGAGTAAAATCGGGAATAAAATTTTTTCTCAACCAATAAAAGGGACCATAAAAAGAGGAGCAACTTTACAAGAAGACGAGGAACTAAAAAATCAATTGCAAAATGACTCCAAAGAACGTAGTGAAAACATGATGATTGTTGATTTGGTGCGTAACGATTTAGCAAAAATTGCAACACGAAATAGTGTTAAAGTAGAGGAATTGTGTCAGGTTTATACTTTTCCACAACTACATCAACTAATTTCGACCATAAGTGCAGAATTAAAACCTAATGTTGATTTCAAAACAGTTGTTCATGCATTATTTCCAATGGGTTCGATGACAGGAGCACCAAAAATTAGAGCCATGGAATTGATTGAACAGTACGAAGATGCTAAACGAGGATTGTACTCAGGAACAGTTGGCTACATTAAATCCAATGGCGATTTTGATTTTAATGTGGTGATTCGGAGTATTTTGTACAACAGTTCATCAAAAAAAATATCGTACTTTGTTGGAGGAGCAATTACGAGTTTGTCGGATCCAGAAAAAGAATACGACGAATGTTTGTTAAAAGCAAAGGCAATAAACGAAGTGTTGAGTTTAAATGATTAAAAAAGTCGGAAGACAGAAGTCAGAAGACAGAAGTCAGAAGAGTCAGAAGACCGAAGTCGGAAGAATTTTTTTTACTTTTATTATAATAGAAATGAGTAAAATATTGTATAGTTAAAAATGTCGGAAGAATAAACTACTTCGGACTTCGGTCTTCGGACTTCGGGCAAAAAAATAATGTTGAAATTTACCCCGTTTGCTGCATACTTGATATGATTAAGAAATTTGAAAAATATTACCAAAAAAACAATTTGTTTGCTAAAACAGACAAAATTCTATTGACTGTTAGTGGAGGAAAAGATTCCATGGCAATGTTTCATTTTTTTTATGAAAGCAAAATTCCATTTGGTGTTGCACATTGCAATTTTAAGTTAAGAGGAAAAGAAGCAGATAAAGATGAAGAGTTGGTAAAAGAGGTTGCAGAAAAATATCAAATTCCTTTTTATTCAATTGCTTTTAATACAAAGGGGTATGCCACTGAAAAAGGAATTTCTATACAAATGGCAGCGAGGGAATTAAGGTACGATTGGTTCGAAAAAATAAGACAAGAGAATGATTATCAATACATCGCTACGGCACACCACCAAAACGATGTAGCTGAAACCATGCTAATTAATTTAACAAAAGGAACTGGCCTTTCGGGATTGCACGGAATTAGCAATAAATTAAAATTTATTGTCCGCCCAATGTTATGCTTTTGTCGAGAGGAAATTGATAAGTATATCAAAAAGCAAAGTATCACTTATCGAGAAGACCTATCAAATGTGGATACTAAGTACTTTAGAAATGCGATTAGGCATCAAATTATTCCTGAATTAGCAAAATTGAATCCTTCGATTATTAGTACTTTAAACGAAGAAGCGGCTCGATTTTTTGAAGTAGAATCTATTTTAGAAGAAAAGATAAATTCAGAAAAAGAAAAATGCTTTGAATACCATAGTGAAACTATTAAGATAAATATAGAAATTCTTAAAATTTTAAAGCCTTTAAATACGTATCTGTATTATTTTTTAAAAGAGTTTGGCTTCAATTTTTCTGATGTGGAAGATATTATTAATGGATTAGAAAATCAGGCTGGGAAAACCTATTATTCCTCAACTCACCTGATTGTTAAGGATAGAGAATTTTTAATTTTAAAAAAAAATGAAAATCAAGCACTTATTCCAATTACTATTAACTCTTTTGAAGAAATTCCTTTTATCTATCAATTAATTACTGTATCAGATAACTTTAAAATAAACTCTTCTAACAATTTTGCGTATTTAGATGCTGATAAAATTCGATTTCCTCTTATCCTTAGAACGTGGGTAACTGGTGATTTTTTCCAACCTTTTGGCATGAAAGGAGATAAAAAAATTAGCGATTATCTGATTGATAAAAAGGTTTCAATGATAGATAAAAAAAATATAAAAGTAGTAGTTGGAGTTAATAGTGAAATTTTATGGCTTGTTGGTCATCGAATAAATGATAACTTTAAAATAACTTCATCGACAAAAACTATATTACTATTATCAGTAAATGAATAAAAATGATATTGTTTATCAAATAAGTTCATAGTTTTTATCTTGAAAAATAAGTTTATTTTTAGACAATAATTAAAACTCATTCTCAATTAAACAGTTAATTAACATATTACTAGTATTTTTTTTAGTTGGTGTAACATCAAAAACTTTTTCCCAAAAGGTTGGGTTGGTATTGAGTGGTGGGGGTTCTAGTGGAGTAACTCATATAGGGGTAATAAAAGCACTAGAAGAAAACAACATTCCTATCGATTATATCACAGGAACTTCTATGGGAGCATTAGTTGGAGCACTATATGCTGCAGGTTACTCACCAAATGAAATTGAAAGTATTTTCTTATCCCAACAATTTAAAGATTGGGCGGAAGGAAATTTAGACCAGAAGTACATTTATTATTTAAGGGAAAAAAATGACAACCCATCCCTAGTTACTTTTAAGATAGCGACAGATACCCTTTTTGAAACCAGTTTGCCTACGAATTTAATATCCCCAATTTCGCTTAACTACGGATTAATGAGTTTTCTGTCTCCTGCAACTGCAATTGCAAATAATAATTTTGATAGTTTATTTATCCCATTTAGATGTGTTGCCTCGGACATTATTTCTAAAAAATCTGTAATATTAAAAGAAGGGAATTTATCAACTGCAGTAAGGGCTTCTATTGCTTATCCTTTATATTTATCACCCATTACTTTGGGTGATAAATTGTTATTTGATGGTGGTTTGTATAATAATTTTCCTTCGGATGTTATGTACAATGATTATTTGCCAGATTATATTATTGGATGTAATGTGTCATCCAATTATTCTATACCTAATGAAGATAATATAGTATCTCAAGTGAAAGCTATTCTTGTTGACAATAGAGAGTACACTATTGCATGCGATAATGCAATATTAATAGAGCCAGAGGCGACAGAATTTTCTTTATTTGATTTCGATAATAATCAAAAATTGATTCAAATAGGGTATGATGCTACAATAAAAAAAATGGCAGATTTGAAAAATAATATTTATAGTAGAGTTGATAAAAATGAATTAGATGAAAGAAGAAAACAATACAGAAATAAATTACCCAAATTAATTTTTGAAGATATTGAAGTAACTGGATTGAAAGATTCCCAAAATAAATACATTAGAAAATCATTAAGATTTAAGGGAGATACTATAGGCTCCGAAAATTTAAAAGCGGAATACATTAAAGTTTCTTCAGATGATAAGATTAAATCAATTTATCCAATTGCGGCATACAATAAAGAATCAACTTATTTTACATTAAAATTATTTGCTAAAAAAGAAAAAGATTTATTTGTTTCATTTGGAGGGGTATATTCATCAAGACCTATCAATGAAGTTTATATTGGATTGCAGTATAATATTTTAAGTAAAACGGCTATATCTGTGTTGGCTAATACTTATTTTGGGAAATTGCATAACTCTTTAACAGGTGGTCTTAGATTTGATTTTCCTTTTCAAATTCCTTTTTATTGGAAAACAACATATACCATGGATAGTTGGGATTATTTTAAAAGTAAAACAACATTTTTTGAAGATACTCGTCCATCTTTTTTAGTTGTAAATGATGATTATTTTAAATCCGAAATTGCTTTTCCTGTTGCCTATAAAGGAAAATTTATTATCGATGGAACTGCTGGAGAACTGATAAATAATTATTATCAAACCAAACAGTTTTTATCTACGGATACTACAGATAAAACCAGGTTTAGAAACTTCTCAACTGCACTTTGTTTTGAAAGAAATTCTTTAGATTTAAAACAATACGCTTCTCGTGGAAGTTTTTTTTCAATTTGTACTCGCTTTATAAGAGGTGAAGAACACGCACTTCCAGGATCAACATCTATCATTAAAGAAAATTTTGACACTACTTTAGATTGGATTCAATTAAAAATTACTTATGATATGTATTTGAATAGCGATGCTAAAGTTAGATTTGGTTTATTTGGTGAAGGAGTTCTTAGTAATCAACCTTTTTTTAATAATTATACTGCTTCGGTACTTTCTGCTCCTGCGTTTCAACCTATTTCTGAAAGTAGAACATTATTTCAAGAAAATTTAAGAGCACATTCCTATTTTGCTTTGGGTGTCAAAAATATTTATCAACTATTTAAGAAATTTCAATTACGATTTGAAGGATATTTATTTCAACCCTACCAACAAATTTTACAAGACAAGAATAAAAGAGCTTATTATGGTAGTGTATGGTCTGAGCAACAATTTATTGCTTCTTCTTCGTTAGTTTATAATTCTCCAATAGGACCTTTAGCTATCAATTTAAATTATTACGATAAGTATGAAGAGCATTGGTCATTATTATTTCATTTCGGTTATATCATTTTTAATAAAAAGAGCCTATAATAGTTTTCTTATTTTCCTATAGAAGGAAATGAGCCAGCTAGCAAACTTAATAGTAACGAGTTGATGATTACAAAAATGAAAACGATAAAAATTGTCGATTTTTTATGTCTGTAAAATTTTACACAAATAATTGACCCAATTGGGATGGATAAAATTGATGCTGTTAAAAAGGCTATACCTAAAACTCCAAATATATGTTTAGTTTTAACAATCAATTTATTCATTCTAGTCATCAACTTAGGAAGAGGTTTTCCTAAAGCTTTTAATTTTTCAAGCTTTGCTCTTCTTATTTTTTGATTCAATTGTATCAATTTGCTACCAATTGTAAAAAATACAATGGTGCCAAAAATTCCTCCAACTGCAACAGTTAAAAAAGTATGAAAAACACTTAGTCCAAACCCATTTATTCCAACAAAAGGAGCAGCCAAAAATTTAGTAGCAGCAGTTAAAAAAACAATTATGTAAGCGTGCCAATTCATTATTATTCTTTTAAACCGTAGGCTAAATCACCAGCATCACCTAATCCAGGTACAATATACGATTGAGCAGTTAGTTCATCGTCAATAGCTCCAACCCATAAGGTAGTATTTTCAGGTAGATTTCTCTTAATATATTCAATCCCTTGAACACTGGAGATTAAAGTAACAATATGTAGTTTTTTAGGTTTTCCTTTTTCGAGTAAAGATTGATAGGCAACAACTATAGAAGAACCAGAAGCGAGCATTGGGTCTGATAAAATAACTGTTTTGTTGGTAAGAATTGGGCTTGCTAAATACTCTGCTTCAATAATGAAAGTACCATCTTTACGATGCTTTCTAAACGCAGAGATAAAAGCATTTTCTGCATTATCAAAATAATTCAACAATCCTTGATGCAAAGGTAATCCAGCTCTTAATATTGTTGAAAGAACAGGTTGTTCATCTATTAAGTTAATTTCTGCGGTTCCTAAAGGAGTTGTTATCTCTTTTTTAGAAAAGCTAAAAGTTTTACTTATCTCATAAGCAAATATTTCACCCAATCGTTCGCAATTTTTTCTAAATCTCATTTTATCATTTTGAATGTTAATATTTCTAATTTCAGAAATGAATTGATTAAAAATTGAGTTAGTTGCTCCTAGGTTTATTATTTCCATATTAATTATTGATTAATGATTCATTAAGCATTTGCTCATAAACTTTTTTCCAGCCTGTCCAAATTCCTTCATCAGAAAGAGATTCGTTATGCCAAACGCTTATAAAAGTACCTTGTACATCTTTTACCTTTTGCATTAATTCTTTTATTTGAGTAGTGGCTATTTCTGGCGAAGATTTTTCATAATATTGATACGTAGCGTCCATCAAGGTAAAAGGGTATAGCTTAAGTTTCGTTTCTACTTCTGTATCAATATCATAAAAATAGAAAGGATTACAAATGCTTGCCCTGAAGCCATTTTTTTCTGAATAACCTAAGGTATAATCTGCTTGAATATTATTGTCAATTAAATTGCGATAAGTACTAGGGAAGTTTAATTTCAGAAAATGCTGCCTGCTTTTTGTAGTTTTTCTATGTGTTATAGTTTGAAGTCTTTTTAATTCCGTTGACAGTGTTTTTAAGTTATAATTAGAAGCATAAGAAGGGTGGATTCCAACTTCATAATAATCAGAAATAGATTTTATTAAAGAGATAAAAGTTTTATTTTTTACAGGAATATTTTTATCATTTAATCCATAATCACCTAATAAGAAAAAATAGATTGGTGAACTATTAAATTTTTTATGAATTTCTTGTTGATAATTAAAAGTATCATAAGGGTCGGGCATTATTCCTATAATAACTTTAAATCGTTCTATAAAATTATGCTCTTTTAGAAGAGATTTTAATAACCCTCCAATTATTCTAATAAATCCTTTATGTCGGTAAGCATAAGCATTATCAATATCTATAGTTGAGATAAATTTAAAAGTTCTTTTTTTAAATTGAAAATTTGGAAAATTGTTAGTTATTCGTTTTTCGATTTCATTGATCCAATGATTTACAACTGGAACAGCTAAAAAATTATTTTGAAATGCTAAACTTTCGGAAGCTAAAAACCGTTCATCTTTATCATTAATATGAGGCAAATATTCTTCATATCTACTTATTAAATAAAAACTTGCAGCAAAAGGATCAAAAGGAAATTGGGAATCTTTTCCAACTTTAAAAAAACATTTATTGCCTTCAAATTCAAAAACACTAATAGTTTGTTCTTTTATTCCTGTTTCAAACAGTAGTGTTGAACTTTGAAAAAATAAACCAGAATTTAATGGAGTAGTGGAGTAGTTAATTTTTACACTTTCTGAATTTTCAAACTCTTCAATAGAACTAGTAAATGCAATATTAACTTGAAGTATATCTAAAAAAATGGTTTTAAAGATATAATTAAGTCGTGGAGTTAATTTATGCGAATAGATTAAAATCAATTTTTTATAATAGGTTAAAGAATTCCTTCATCTGCAAAGCTATAATATTTTTTTTCACCAATGATGATATGATCTATAACTGGTGTATCCATTAGTACGCCAGTATCTTTAATTTTTTTAGTTAATTTAATGTCTTCATTACTAGGGGTTAAGCTGCCTGATGGATGGTTATGGAATAAAACAATAGAAGATGCTAGCTGCTCAATGGCATGTTTAAATATTATTTTTACATCAGCAACTGTTCCATTTATTCCTCCTTTACTAATATTTTCTTTTTTTAATACTTCATTTTTTCTGTTAAGGTAAACGACCCAAAATTCCTCATGAGGTAAATCGCTAAATACATTTAACATGATAGTATAGGCATCATTACTTGATTTTATAGTTTCTTTTTTTTCACTTTCAGAATCTTTTCGTCTTCTACCTAACTCAAGAGCTGCAATAATACTTATCGCTTTGGCTTTGCCTATCCCATTAAATTTAGTTAAATCGCTAATGGTAAGTTTGCCTAGTTTATTTAAATCATTATTGATGGAGGATAGAATTTTTTTTGACAATTGAACCGCAGTTTCTTTTCTGTTGCCAGAACCTATTAAAATTGCTATTAATTCGGCATCAGATAAAGCATTTCTTCCTTTTAATATTAATTTTTCACGAGGTCTATCTTCCTCTGCCCACGATTTTATATTAAAATTTTCTTCGTACATATTAACTATAAAAATACAAAAAAAAGGGAAGCTTAGTAGTAAGCTTCCCTTTAAAGAAAATTAAAAATTTATTAAGCTTCTGCAGTTGGTCCTCCAAAATTCATTGGAATTCCACTAGGTCCAAGATCTTTAATCTTTCCGTGCATGGCTTCGAATTTTTGAATGTTGTCTTGAAGTGCAATAACCAACCTTTTAGCATGTTCTGGAGTCATTAAGATTCTAGATTTAACTTTAGCTTTAGGCATACCTGGCATCACTTTAATAAAATCAATTACAAATTCTGAATTAGAATGACTTATTATTGCCAAGTTCGAATAAATACCTTCAGCGATATCTTCATTTAATTCAATATTTAATTTAGTATCGTTTTTTTCTTCAATCATTATTTCAAAATTTTAATCATTTGCAATAACAGCTTCATTTTTTGCGGCTATTAATTGATCGTATTCTTCTTTTGATCCAACAATCATATCTCTATAGCTTTTAAGACCTGTACCTGCTGGTATTAATTTACCTACAATAACATTTTCTTTTAAGCCTTTTAAATAATCTATCTTGCCACTTACAGCAGCCTCATTTAATACTTTTGTTGTTTCTTGGAAAGAAGCAGCAGAAATAAAACTATCTGTTTGTAAAGAAGCTCTTGTGATACCTTGTAGAATTGGACTTGAAGTAGCTGGTATAGCTTCACGAGTAGAAACGATTTTTTTATCCATTCTTTTTAGTTTGGAATTTTCGTCTCTTAACTGTCTGTGTGAAACAATTTGACCAGGTTTTAGTACTTCCGATTCTCCACTATCTAAAACAATTAGTTTATCAAATATCCAATCGTTTTCTTCCATAAAATCTTTTTTATTTACTATAGATTTTTCTAAGAATATAGTATCTCCAGGATCTTCGATATAAACTTTTCTCATCATTTGTCTAACAATTACTTCAAAATGCTTGTCATTAATTTTAACACCTTGTAGTCGGTAAACCTCTTGTACTTCATTAACAATGTATTCTTGAACTACGGTTGGACCTTTAATTGCTAAAATATCAGATGGAGTAACAGAACCTTCAGATAAAGGCACGCCTGCTTTAATAAAATCATTTTCTTGAACCAAAATATGTTTAGATAAGTTTACTAAGTAGGTTTTAACTTCTCCTGTTCTTGATTCAATAATAACTTCACGATTACCTCTTTTAATCTTACCAAAAGAAACAATTCCATCTATTTCAGATACTACAGCTGGATTAGAAGGGTTTCTAGCTTCAAACAATTCGGTTACTCGAGGTAAACCACCTGTAATATCTGCAGTACCTCCAGCGATTCTTGGTATTTTAACTAAGATATCACCACCCTTTACTTTATTTCCCTCATCTACAATAATATGAGAACCAACTGGTAAGTTATAGGTTCTAAGTAATTTTTTCTTGCTATCAACAATGGTTAATATTGGTATTTTTTTCTTGTCTTTGATATCAGAAATTACTTTTTCTGTAAAACCAGTTTGCTCATCAGATTCTTCTTTATAAGTAAGCCCTAATTCAAAATTTTCAAAAGCAACTGTGCCATCTACTTCAGTAAGAATAACAGCATTGTATGGATCCCATTTACAAATTAAATTTCCTTTTTTAACAATAGTTTTATCTTTAATATGAATTTGAGAACCGTATGGTATATTACCTGTTGTTAGAACAATGTTAGTTTTTGGATCAATGATTTTCATTTCAGCAGAACGACCAACCACAACCTCAATATTTTTTCCTTCTTCATTTTTCTTGGTTATTGTTCTCAATTCTTCTATTTCAATTCTACCATCATATTTAGCTTCAATACTAGAAACACCAGTAATTTTAGATGCAGTACCACCAATGTGGAATGTTCTTAATGTTAATTGTGTTCCAGGTTCCCCAATTGATTGTGCAGCAATTACACCAACAGCTTCGCCCCGTTGAACCATTCTCCCAGTTGCTAAGTTTCTGCCATAACATTTAGCACAAACACCTCTTTTTTGCTCACAAGTTAATACAGATCTAATCTCAACTTCATCAATAGGTGAGGCTGCAATTACTTTTGCAATTTCTTCAGTAATTTGTTCACCTGATGCAATAACTAATTCATCACTTCCAGGAATATAAATATTATGTACTGAAGTTCGCCCTAAAATTCTATCATAAAGAGATTCTACAACATCATCATTATTTTTAAGAGAACTTGCTATTAAACCTCTTAATGTTCCACAATCTTCATCTGTGATTACAACATCTTGGGCAACATCAACCAATCTTCTGGTTAAATATCCAGCATCAGCTGTTTTAAGAGCGGTGTCAGCCAAACCTTTACGAGCTCCGTGAGTAGAGATAAAATATTCTAATACAGAAAGACCTTCCTTAAAGTTTGCTAAAATTGGATTTTCAATAATTTCTTGACCTGCACTACCAGATTTTTGTGGCTTTGCCATCAAGCCTCTCATCCCTGATAATTGTCTAATTTGTTCTTTTGAACCCCTAGCACCAGAATCAAACATCATATAAATGGAGTTAAATCCTTGCTGATCATTTTTAAGATTCGTCATTAACGTGTTCGTTAATCTAGTATTGGTGTGCGTCCAAATATCAATGATTTGATTATAACGTTCATTGTTAGTAATGAATCCCATGTTATAGTTAGACATTACTTCTTCAACTTGAACGGTAGCATCTGCAACCATTTTTACTTTTTCTTCTGGAATCATAATATCATCCAAGTTAAAAGATAAACCTCCTTTAAAGGCCATCGCATAACCTAAATCTTTTATATTATCCAAAAATTCTACAGTCTTCGCTGTACCAGTAACTTTTAAAATTTTACCAATGATTTCTCTTAATGATTTTTTGGTCAATAATTCATTAATAAAACCAACTTCATCAGGAACAACTTCATTAAAAATAACTTTACCAGTGGTAGTTTCAATTATTTTTTCAATGATGTTACCGTTTTCTATATCTTTAGTTTTAACCTTAATTTTTGCATGAATATGAAGTTTACCTTCATTATTAGCAATAATTACTTCTTCAGGAGAATAGAAAGTCATTCCTTCTCCTTTGATAGGTTCTTTTTTTGTAGATTGTCTTTCTTTTGTTAAATAATAAAGACCAAGAACCATATCTTGAGATGGAAGAGTAACTGGTGTACCATTTGCTGGGTTTAAGATATTGTGAGAAGCTAACATTAATAATTGAGCTTCTAATATTGCAGCATTACAAAGTGGTAAATGCACAGCCATCTGGTCACCATCAAAATCGGCATTAAAAGCAGTACAAACTAAGGGGTGAAGTCTAATTGCTTTACCTTCAATTAATTTTGGTTGAAAAGCTTGAATACCTAAACGGTGTAGGGTAGGTGCTCTGTTTAATAAAACAGGATGACCTTTTAATACATTTTCTAATATGTCCCAAACAATAGGTTCTTTTTTGTCAACTATCTTTTTTGCTGATTTAACAGTTTTAACGATACCTCTTTCGATAAGTTTACGAATAATAAATGGCTTAAATAACTCAGCAGCCATGTCTTTAGGAATACCACATTCATGAAGTTTAAGGTCTGGACCAACAACAATTACAGAACGTGCAGAATAATCAACCCTTTTTCCTAATAAGTTTTGACGGAATCGACCGGTTTTACCTTTTAAACTATCTGATAATGATTTTAATGCTCTGTTTGCATCTGTTTTTACAGCACTAGATTTCCTAGAGTTATCAAATAATGCATCTACTGATTCTTGTAACATACGTTTTTCATTACGTAAAATTACATCAGGAGCTTTTATTTCAATTAATCTTTTTAAACGATTGTTTCTAATAATAACTCTTCTGTATAAATCATTCAAATCAGATGTAGCAAACCTTCCTCCATCAAGCGGCACCAATGGTCTGAGTTCTGGTGGTATTACCGGAACAACTTTAATAATCATCCATTCTGGTTTATTTTCAATCCTTTTGTTAGCAGACCTAAATGATTCAACAACTTGAAGTCTTTTTAAAGCTTCATTTTTTCTTTGTTGAGAAGTTTCAATATTTGCTTGGTGTCTTAAATCGAAAGATAAAGCATCTAAATCTAATCGTTTTAGCAACTCATATAATGCATCAGCACCCATTTTTGCTAAAAATTTATTAGGATCATTATCATCTAAATATTGATTTTCTTTAGGAAGAGAATCTAATACGTCAAGATACTCTTCTTCAGTTAAAAAATCTAAATATTGAACTGGTTCTCCTTCGGCATTTTTTGTACCTGCAGCATTAATAACTACATATCTTTCATAATAAATAATGGTATCTAGTTTTTTAGTAGGAAGTCCTAAAAGGTAACCAATTTTATTAGGTAAAGATTTAAAATACCAAATGTGAGCAACTGGAACAACCAATGAAATGTGTCCCATTCTTTCTCTTCTTACTTTTTTCTCAGTAACCTCAACACCACATCGATCACAAATAATACCTTTGTATCTGATTCTTTTGTATTTTCCGCAATGACATTCCCAGTCTTTTATTGGTCCAAATATTCTCTCACAGAACAAGCCATCTCTTTCAGGTTTATAGGTTCTATAGTTGATTGTTTCAGGTTTTAATACTTCTCCACTAGATCTTTCTAAGATTAATTCTGGAGATGATAAACTGATTGTAATTTTTGTAAAATTACTGCTGGTTTGGTTATTATCGTGCTTAAAAGCCATATTATAGAAATATTTGTAGGTTCAAAAATAATTTTAATTAGTCCATTGTAATGTTAAGTGCTAAGCCTCTTAACTCATGCAGTAAAACGTTAAATGATTCAGGAATACCAGGTGTTGGCATTTCTTCTCCTTTAACAATCGCTTCATAAGCTTTTGCTCTTCCTCTTACATCATCAGACTTTATTGTTAAGATTTCTTGAAGGATGTTTGCAGCACCAAATGCTTCTAATGCCCAAACTTCCATTTCTCCAAATCTTTGTCCACCAAACTGTGCTTTACCTCCCAAAGGTTGTTGGGTAATTAATGAATATGGTCCGATAGAACGTGCGTGCATTTTATCATCAACCATGTGTCCTAATTTAAGCATATAAATTACTCCTACAGTTGCTGGTTGGTCAAATCGTTCTCCAGTTCCTCCATCATATAAATATGTTTTACCGTATTGAGGAACTCCTGCTTTAATACAATATTCATTGATTTCTTCTACCGAAGCTCCGTCAAAAATTGGTGTCGAAAACTTAGCATTTAATTTTTGACCAGCCCAACCTAAAACAGTTTCGTAAACTTGTCCAAGGTTCATCCTTGATGGTACGCCAAGTGGATTAAGAACTATATCAACAGGTGTTCCGTCTTCTAAATAAGGCATATCTTCTTCTCGAACAATATTAGATACAATACCTTTATTACCATGACGACCAGCCATTTTATCACCAACTTTAAGTTTTCTCTTTTTTGCGATATAAACTTTTGCTAGTTTAATAATACCTTGAGGTAATTCGTCACCGACAGAGATAGCATATTTTTTTCTTTTGTAAACACCTAATATTTCATTTACTTTAATGCTATGGTTATTAAGTATTTGTTTAACCAAATCATTTAATTCTTCAGATGTAGTCCAATTCTTAGAATCAATAAATAAATAGTCATCTATTTTTTCTAGAACTTTTATAGAAAATTTGCTTCCTTTTGCAACGATTTCTTCATTATAGTAATTTACTATTCCTTGACAAGTTTTTCCGTTTACTACGGTAAATAATTTATTAATCAGCTCTTTTTTTAGTTCACCAATTTCAAGATTATATTCTATGTCTAATCTAGCAATAATATTTTTTTCTTCAGCTCTTACTTTTTTATCTTTAATTACTCTTTGGAATAATTTTTTATCAACAACAACACCTTTTACTGAAGGTCTAACTTTTAGTGAAGCATCTTTAACATCTCCAGCTTTATCACCAAAAATTGCTCTTAATAATTTTTCTTCTGGTGTAGGATCTGTTTCTCCTTTTGGTGTTATTTTACCAATAAGAATATCACCTTCTTGAACTTCTGCTCCAATTCTAATGATACCATTTTCATCTAAGTCTTTAGTTGCTTCTTCACTAACATTAGGAATATCAGCAGTTAATTCTTCTAATCCTCTTTTAGTATCTCTAACTTCAGAAGAAAACTCTTCAATATGAACGGAAGTGAAGATATCGTCTTTTACAACTTTTTCTGAAATAACAATTGCATCCTCAAAATTATACCCTTTCCACGGCATAAATGCAACTTTAAGGTTTCTTCCTAAAGCTAATTCGCCATTTTCAGTAGCGTATCCTTCACATAAAACTTCACCTATTTTAACTTTTTGCCCTTTAACAACAATTGGTGAAAGGTTTACGCAAGTATTTTGATTTGTTTTTTGAAATTTAGATAAGTTATAAGAAACCCTATCACCATTAAAACTTACTAATTTTTCATTTTCAGTTCTATCGTATTTAATGGTTATGGTATTTGCGTCAACATAATCCACAACTCCTGATCCTTCTGCATTAATAAGAACTCTTGAATCTTGAGCTACCCTAGCTTCAAGTCCAGTACCAACTATTGGTGCTTCAGAATTTAATAAAGGAACTGCTTGACGCATCATATTTGAACCCATCAAAGCTCTATTGGCATCATCATTTTCTAAGAAAGGAATTAATGATGCAGCTATAGATGCAATTTGATTAGGAGCAACATCCATTAAATTAATGTCCTTTGGTAAAGCAACAGGAAAGTCTCCTTCTAATCTTGATTTTACTCTTTCAGTTAGGAAATTTCCTTTTTCATCTATTTTTGCATTTGCTTGTGCTATAATTTTTGTATTTTCTTCTTCGGCACTTAAATAGATAACTTCTTTTTTTAAATTAACTTTACCTTCTTCAACGTGTCGGTAAGGCGTTTCAATAAAACCAAGTTTATTAACTTTAGCAAATACACATAAAGAAGAAATTAATCCAATATTTGGACCCTCTGGGGTTTCAATTGGACACAATCTTCCATAATGTGTATAGTGAACGTCTCTAACTTCAAATCCTGCTCTCTCTCTAGAAAGACCTCCAGGTCCTAATGCAGACATTCTTCTTTTGTGGGTTATCTCTGATAATGGATTGGTTTGATCCATAAATTGAGATAATTGGTTGGTACCAAAGAATGAGTTAATTACTGATGATAATGTTTTAGCATTTATCAAGTCAGATGGTGTAAACACTTCGTTATCTCTAACATTCATTCTTTCTCGAATTGTTCTTGCCATTCTTGAAAGACCAACACCAAATTGGTTATATAATTGCTCACCAACAGTTCTTACCCTTCTATTACTCAAGTGATCAATATCATCGACAAGAGTTTTAGAGTTAATTAATTCAATCAAATATTTGATAATGGAAATGATATCTTCTCTAGATAATGTTCTAACATCTACAGAAACATCTAACCCTAATTTTTTATTAATTCTAAATCTTCCTACTTCCCCCAAATCGTATCTAGTTTCAGAGAAAAATAATTTATCAATTACACCCCTTGCTGTTTCCACATCTGGCGGTTCAGCGTTTCTTAATTGGCGATAAATGTGCTCGACAGCTTCTTTTTCTGAGTTGGATGGGTCTTTTTGCAATGTGTTGTAAATAATTGCAAAATCGGCTGAGTTTACATCTTTTTTATGAAGTATTATTGTTTTAGAACCAGAGTCAATGATATCATCAATATGTTCTTTTTCTAGAACGGTTTCTCGGTCAATAATTACTTCATTTCTTTCTATAGAAACAACTTCTCCTGTGTCTTCATCAACAAAATCTTCCACCCAAGTCTTTAACACACGAGCAGCTAATTTTCTTACTAATATTTTTTTAAGACCTGATACGCTAACTTTTACTTCGTCAGCTAAATCAAATAATTCTAATATTTCTTTATCAGTTTCATAGCCAATTGCTCTAAAAAGAGTGGTTACAGGTAATTTTTTCTTTCGATCGATATAAGCATACATCACATTGTTGATGTCAGTAGCAAATTCAATCCACGAACCTTTAAAAGGAATTACCCTTGCAGAGTATAATTTAGCACCATTAGCATGAAAACTTTGACCAAAAAATACACCTGGAGATCTATGTAATTGAGATACAATTACTCGTTCGGCACCATTAATAACAAATGTTCCCTTATTTGTCATGTAAGGTATTTTTCCAAGATAAACATCTTGAACTATAGTTTCAAAATCTTCGTGTTCTGGATCAGTACAATAAAGTTTTAACTTTGCTTTTAAAGGCACACTATAAGTTAAGCCTCTTTCAATACATTCATCAATAGAATAACGAGGAGGATCAACAAAATAATCTTGGAATTCTAATACAAATTGATTTCGAGCATCTGTAATAGGAAAGTTTTCGCTAAAAACATTAAATAGACCTTCTTGTTCTCTATTTTCTGGTGTAGTTTCTAGTTGAAAAAATTCATGAAATGACTTTAACTGAATGTCTAAAAAATCAGGATAAGTTATCTGACTTTTAGTGGAGGCAAAACTAATTCTTTCTACCTTTTTTGTTTGAACTAATGGTTTGTTCATTAATGTAAATGAGTTTAGTTATTATTAAATAACCTCAAGTTTGAGGTATTAATTTTATAAAATAATATAACTCTTTGCAAATCAATCCCAATTGTTCGGGATCTCAGTTTTCCATTTACTTGGAGTGTATAAGTCTATAAGCACAAAACGGTTTAGATTCTATTTCGTAAAATAAACGACTTAGAATCTAAACCTTAAATGATTTAGATGAGGGAGATTATTTAATCTCAACTTCAGCTCCAGCTTCTTCTAACTGTTTTTTCAAAGCTTCTGCTTCATCTTTTGCAACACCTTCTTTTAATGGTTTTGGTGCTCCATCCACTAATTCCTTAGCTTCTTTAAGACCTAAGCCAGTTAATTCTTTAACTAATTTAACTACAGCTAATTTTGATCCACCAGCTGCTTTTAATATTACATCGAATTCTGATTTTGCTTCATCAGCAGCTTCTCCACCTCCAGCAGAAGGTCCGGCAACAGCTACTGCAGCTGCAGCAGGTACGATACCATATTCTTCTTTAAGTATACTTGCTAATTCGTTCACATCTTTTACAGTTAAGTTTACTAACTCATCTGCAAGTTTTTTTAAATCTGCCATTTTATTTTAGTTTTAAAATTTTAAACAATTTAATTTATTATAATTTCGAGTACAACTATTTTTATTCAGGTCTCTCTGAAAGTGTTTTTACAATTCCTGCAATTTTTCCACCACTACTTGATTGTAAAGCAGAAATAACATTTTTAATAGGCGATTGTAATAAAGCAATAATATCTCCAATAAGTTCTTCTTTTGACTTAATATTTATTAAGAAATCTAAGTTCTCATCTCCAATATATATAGCTTTTTCAATAAAAGCTCCTTTAAGTAAAGGGGTGTTGCTTTTTTTACGAAAATCTTTAATAATTTTTGCAGGTGCATTACCCACAGATGAAAACATTATTGAAGTATTTCCTTTTAGTGTGTTGTAAAGTTCATCGTAATTTCCATCAGCTTTTTCTAAAGCTTTTTTAAGTAGGCTATTTTTTACGACTTCCAATTTAACATTACTATTAAAGCAAGTTTTCCTTAACCTTACAGAGCTCTCGGCATTTAAACCAGCAATATCAGCTAAATAAAAAATATTAGCTTCATTTATTTTAATGGTTAAACCATCAATAAACTGGGTTTTTTCTTCTCTTGTCATAACTTATTTCTTAGATTAGAAAACTTGTTAAACCAAAATTGATTTTGGTTCAACTTTAACTCCTGGGCTCATTGTACTTGATATGCTAACGCTTTTCACATAAGTACCTTTTGCCGATGTAGGTTTTAATTTTAAAATAGTGTTAATTAATTCATTTGCATTTTCAACTAATTTATTAGCTTCAAATGATGCTCTACCTATAGTAGTATGAATAATTCCAAATTTATCTACTTTAAAATCAATTTTACCTGCTTTGATTTCTTTAACAGCTTTACCGATTTCCATCGTTACTGTACCAGATTTTGGGTTAGGCATTAAC
>CAYHWX010000048.1:0-27753 GCA_964360245.1 uncultured Vicingus sp. | reverse complement strand
TACATTTTTTTTTTGAGTAGAAAACAAACTAAACACTTCAGCAACGGTAATACTTTCGTTACTGGTTAGGAGTTTTAGTTCATCTCCAACTTTTACTTTTCCTTCTTCTACAACTCGAACATAAATTCCTGAATAAGCCGAATTGTTAAATAGTTTTACCATGTTTTGTGTTCCAAATCTTATTCCTAAAACAGAACATGGTCTTCGAGGTTCTGAAACTTGAACAACAGCAGAGCCAACACTAAAAGTATCACCAATATTAATTTTAGTTTCATTCAATCCTTCAATGGTTAAATTTTCACCAAACATTCCCCAAGTCCAATACAAATCTGGAAATTTTTCTTTCCAAAAAGCATAGTGGTCTGTAGAATAGAGGTAACAAGCTTTGTCTAAACCACCATGATGTTTTAAATCCATCACAGCATCTCCAACAACGCCTGTTTTTGTTAAAGTGATGGGTTCATCAACCGAAGTTTTGTAAATTCCAGTTTGAACTTCTTTTCCATTTTTTAGTACAGCAGTTGCTACGCCAATATTTGTGGAAATTACTTTCATTAATTATTAGGTAACGTTAATAATTTTACAAACTGTTGATTGTTTTTTGGTAGTTAGGCTCTTCGGTAGTTTCAGCAACTTGTTCGGTGTAAACAACAGTTCCTTTTTCATCAATAACTACCACACATCTGGAGTGCAATCCTGCTAACGGACCATCCATTATTTCTAAACCATAATCTTTACCAAATTGACCAGTTTTAAAATCGGAAAGCATCATTACATTTTCGATACCTTCTGCACCACAAAAACGTTTTTGTGCAAATGGTAAATCTCTTGAAATACACAATACTTTGGTATTGGGTAAATTGGCTGCTTCTTTGTTAAAATTCCGAACAGATGCAGCACAAGTACCTGTATCAATACTTGGAAAAATATTTAATACCAATTGGCTTCCTTTAAAGTCGTTTAATGTTGCAGTAGATAAATCTGTTTTTACTAAATTAAAGTCTTTTGCTTTTCCACCAGTTTTTGGTAATTCTCCAATCGTGTTGATTTTGTTTCCTTTTAATGTAATTTGTGCCATTGTTTTTATATTTAATTTTTATTCTTACAAATTTACTTCTTTTGTTTAGCTATTGTTAATTTCTTTTTAGAACCTACCATAAATAAAAAAGGTAGGAGCATAAATGTTCCTACCTTAATCGAACTAAATAATAATTAGCAATCTTCATGATTACAATTATAAAAATATAAATCTATACGTTTTATCACTACTTTAATTAAAGTAAGTTATTAATACCCTACTGTTAATTTCTTATAAGTTGTCGAGATATGAAGTTAATGCTGGATCTGTTGTTTGACTCAAACTCATATTAATGGTTGCACTAGCGTTTACTGTACGTGATTCGGTATAGCTAAAAAGTTGTCCACTTGCATCTTGTGCCATCATAACAATTTTAACACTAGAACCATTTGGAATTAATCCTGAAACTGTATTGTAAACTTGCATAACAGTTCTTGTAGCCGGAAAATAAATAAAAATTCCTACATTGGTTAAATCATCAACACTAGAAGTAAATGTAAGTGTATGACCACTTCCAGTTCCTACTTGGGTGCCACAATTTACCCAACCAAAAGCGTTAATAGTTCCTAAATATCCATAACTCGTTGTAGTAAATGGCGTTCCACTATCTGTCCAGTTGACATAACTGCCATTATCTGTTCCTAAAAAAATAGTTCGATTACTACTTGGCAAGGCATTTGGCATTTCAACAGCATAAGGGCAAACCAACACTAAGTTTTGACTATTAGCTGTTGCTCTTAAACTAATTTCCCCATCAGTTTCCATAATATTACCACTTGCAACGGTTGGCATTTGATAATAAATCATGTCTTTTGGTGTATAAAGCTCAACTAAGAAAATAGAAAATGGATAAGCAACAGTATCTCCATTCGGGTATTGCAAACAGTTTTTAGAACCATAAATCCGAGTTCCTTGGTTGCCAACAATAGTGTCGTTTCCAGGACCAGTTATGACAAACTCTTGTTCGGCTTGTTTTTTAGAATCCAAATAAGAATTGATAGGGTTGTAAGCATTTTTTTCTTCTTCAACTGGTGGTTCAATTCTGTCTTTTTTACAACTGTAATTGATTAGTGTAATAGCAACAATGGCTATTAATGATAATGAATGAACGATGTTTAATTTTTTCATATTTCTTGTTTTTAAACTTTTTAACTAATTTCTAATTGTACGCTGGGCAAACTATTCCTTTTCTTACTCTTTTTTCATCTCGGTAGCCACTACCACTGCTACATCCAAAGATATACAAAATTCCTAAGCGTAAATGGGTTTCCATAAATTTTATATTGTATCTGTATTCTAAGAACGGTCGTAAGCATCGATTGGTTGTAATACCAACGCCTCCTTCTAAGTTCCAATTTGCTGCTTGTGCTCCTTCCATACCAGAAGAGCCTGCATTCATCCATTGGTTATATCCACCATGAGCCAATAGGTAAGTAGTAAATCGATTGCCTTTTAAAATTTTATATTCTACACTTAATCCCACTGTAAATTCTGATACAGGTCCGAAAAAATAATAAGAAAATTGAGGCACATAACTAAAGGTGTTGTTAGGAAAAAAATTAACCCGAGCACCTACACCACCACTTTCCGATTGAAAATTATATAGGGCACAAGCACCTACACCAATATTTTGTGTATTTCCAAAAAATGGAAGCAAGAATAGTAATAAACGGTGTTTTTTTCATGGCTTCAATTTGCACAACAATTATACCAATTAATACCGATTTTGTTTCTGTATTAGTCCAATCTTTAAAAAAAGATGTGGACTAAACAGTAACCCTTTCGGCATTTACCAATGTTACAAATATTTTAGTTTGAACTAAAATATTTGTAACATTGGTAAAACTTATTCAACATACAAAACTAATCCTTTTAAATATTCTCCTTCTGGATGATAAATATTTACAGGATGGTCGGCAGGTTGGGAGAGGTGGTGCAAAACCCTAATGTTTCTACCAACCTCTATTGCCGCTGAAGTTATCGTGTCATAAAATAATTGACGAGTTACTACTTGAGAACAAGAAAAAGTAAATAATATTCCGCCCGACTTAATTTTTCTTAACGCCAATTCGTTAAGGCGTTTATAACCTTGTATGGCATTGTGTTTCGATTTTTGATGTTTGGCATAAGCTGGTGGGTCTAAAACAATAACATCGTAAGCTGTTGTGCAATCTTTCAAATATTCTAAAGTATCGGAAGTAAAAGATTGATGGTTTTTAAATTCTCCGTTGAGTTTTACGTTGGTTTTGGTTAATTCAATTGCTTTTTGAGAACTATCCACCGAATGAACCTCAGTAGCCCCAGCTTTTAAAGCAGAAACAGAAAAACCGCCTGAGTAACAAAAGGTGTTGAGTACTTTTTTACCTTTCGAAAAATCGCCTAGCAATTTTCTGTTTTCACGTTGGTCGATAAAAAAACCTGTTTTTTGTCCGTTTATCCAATCGATGTTAAATTGGTAATTGTATTCCAAACCAATGGTATTTACTTTTCCACTTTCGAATAAATAGCCGTTTTCAATTACGATATCCGATTGTTTGGCAATACTTTCGGCACTTTTATTATAAATGGCTACCAACTTTTTATTATAGACCGTTTTAAGTGCTGCTGCAATGTTTTCGATATTGTTATAAATTCCAATGGAATGTATTTGTATAACTGCAGTTCCATTATAAAAATCGATAATTAAACCGGGCAAACCATCCCCTTCGGCATGGATTAACCGATACATATTGGTTGCAGCATTATCTGTTAATCCTATCACTTTTCGAACATCAAAAGCAGCCTGTATTTTGGCATTCCAAAAATTCTGGTTAATCGCAACTTCTTTAAAAGAAATAACCCGTACAGCAATGGTAGCATCTTGAAAATGACCAATTCCTAAAAACTGATTTTTATAATCTACCACCTTCACCAAATCACCATCTGCTGGCATTTGTGGTGGTTCGTTGATAATTCTGTTAATGGCACCAGAAAATACCCACGGGTGAAACCGTTGAATTGACTTTTCTTTGCCTTTGTTTAGTACTACACTTGGTATTTCCATGGTGCAAAGAAAAGCAAATACAAGAGAATTTAGAATTATTGGGTTAGATTTTCTGTTTTGAAGTTCAAATATATGATTTTGGATGTTCGTTTAACGATATGTGTATGAAACGTGCTTTGTTGTTTCAAGTACTGATAAAAGTAATAATTTTTGCCAAAGTTCCAGTTTAATATAAAACAAATAAACAGAACCAAAACAAACCAACCAAATGCAAGGATGCAACTTGCAACTTATTTGCTTGTAGCACAAGCAAAAATTATGGCGAAAACTGCTAAGGTTTCAAGTAACCACAACAGCTAGCAACCGCATGTTTTCATACATAATGTTGTGTACAGTTATTTTATAATAAATTCCATTATGCCTTTTCCAACTAGAAAGTTATTGTTAGGAATTTGTATTTCACCAGTATAACCAACCTTTCTCAAGAACAGGATTCTTAACCCGAGAATTGCTTTATCTAAAAGACCAAATAGTTTAACTGAATCATGTTTATCATTAAACTTTCCTGTGTGAGCTACATTATCTCTTAATTCCTTTAGCATTCTAAAATCGATTCCAATTTTTTCGAGATGTAAAGATTCACTCTCTGCCAATTTAATTAATTTGTTAATCAACTTTTCCCATTCAAGTGAACCAACAACCCGAGTAGTTATAAATCCATTTTTATTCCTTTCTGGAAATTCTTTGGTCCAATTTTTAACTGTCCCTTGTAATTGTTTTTTAAGTTGAATTAGTTCTTTATCCAAATCAGAGTCAGAGCAATATTCGTGAGCAGTTAATTCCCATGCTAACATTACTCTAAACAACCTATCTTCAATGTAGCCATGGGCAGAAGAGTTCAAGTAATCGACAGCTCTATTTATTGTGTTTTTTTCATTTGTAGTGAGATTTTCATAATTATGTATTGTTTGATTTAAGAACTCAGATATTCTTATTGGGTCAACAATTGAGTCAATGCCGAAATTATAATCAACACGTTTTCTCCACACCTCAAGGTTTTTTCCATCTTCTGAATAATATAATTGTCTGTGAAAGTTTACTTGATTTCCACAGACTAGAGTCAGTAATTCAGATAGAACAATGGCTTTTTTGAGATATTCATTTATTCCAATATTTGCCGAACTACTTATTTCTAGCAATCGTGTCTCAGGTTGGTTACGCCAAACTTTTCTGACTCTTTTTAGTGCTCTTAATTCATGTTCTGGTGCCGCTTTTGATTTGATGACCCATTCTTTTGTTTTGAATTCTATAGCGCCTTTATAAAGACCAGTTATTGGGTATTTGGCTTGATTGATTTTAATGTCTCTATTACCAAAATAAATCTCTTTAGTTGCTTGAAATATAAATGAATCACTGTCAAATTCATTCATTATCAAATTCTGAGATTGTACTGTGGTTCCATCATTTAAACTTCCATATAGACTCCAGTTACCTGTGTTTGTAAAAAGGCTTACATTGTCTGGTAGAACTTGTGATTTTGTTATAATTAAGTTTCCTTGTGGGTAATTGAATATTTCAAAACTGGCTTCATATGAATTTGAAGAATGTTGAAATTCTCCAAACCCTTTTTTCACTATTATCTCAGGATATTTAATCATTTGAGGCTATTAGAAAGTCTAGTTTCTATTGTACACAACGTGCTTGTTGGAAACGTTTTTAAATGTTTCTTACATAGTGTTAAACGAAGGTAGTCAATTTTTGGGAGAAATTACAAGTAGCTTTAGTTTAAAGTTAAAATCAGAAGTAAATTAACTGGATTCCTGATCTCCATATACATTGCGTCAGGAAAGACCTAATTTCCTTTTCCTGCGAAGGCAGGAATCCATCCTAATATACTTAATTACACACCAAAACCATAAAATTCTCTTCTACCATTTTCATAAATCCCTTCCATTAAGATTCCATCTTTTATTTTTTCGATAGTGGAGGTTAACTCATCTACATTGTTTATTTTTTTACCATTTATTTTGGTAATGATAAAACCTTCTCTCACACCAACACTTCTTAATTTTCCATTATAAAGTTCTTCCACTTTAACTCCTCCAGTCAGGTTTAAATGGGTCAATTCTTTTGGAGTGACTTCCGAAAATTTAGCACCCAATTGTTTTAATATGCTGTTAGTTTCTTCAGAAACAATGTTCTCGTTGCCTTGCGAATTTTTTAATGTTATTGGCAATTTAATTTCGTCGCCATCTCTTACAACTGTTAATTCTACTTCATCTCCTGGTCTAAACTGACTAATTTGTTCTTGCAGTTCAGCCACATTTTTAATTGGTTTTATTCCAATTTTTTTAATGATGTCGCCAGATTTTACTCCTGCTTTTTCGGCAGAACCATTTTCGGTAGTGCCATTCACATAAACACCATCTAAATCATCAATACTTAACTTATTGGCTAGCTCCTCATCAAAATTTCGAATACTTACTCCAATAAATGCTCGTTGTACTGTTCCAAACTCTTTTAAATCTCTTACTACCTTTTTTACAATGTTTACGGGTATAGCAAAAGAATAACCAGTGTAAGAACCTGTGTTGGATTGAATGGCGGAGTTAATGCCAATTAATTCACCTGATGAATTGACTAAAGCACCTCCGCTATTACCTGGGTTTACAGCAGCATCGGTTTGTATAAAAGATTCTATAGCTGACATTCCAGTATAATGGTCGTTTCTAAGAATATTAATGTCTCTTCCTTTTGCACTGATAATACCGGCTGTAACAGTAGAAGTTAAATTGTATGGATTACCAACAGCCAACACCCACTCGCCAATATGAATATCGTTGGAGTTGCCGTATTGAATAAATGGTAAATTGGCTTGATCAATTTTTAGTAAAGCTAAATCGGTGTTGGGGTCAGTTCCAATAATTTCTGCTTTGTAAGTCTTGTTATTATTTAAGGTGATGGAGATATTCTCAGCATTTTCGATGACATGATTATTGGTAACGATATAACCATCATCTGAAATAAGAACTCCAGAACCAGAAGCCTGAGCTAATTGTGGTTGTTGAGGAACTCCATAAAATAACTGATAAAATGGGTCAATACTTCTTTGGGTTAATACTTCTGTTTTCACATGAACTACTGCATTTAATGACATTTCTGCAGCTATTTCTAAACTAACTGGTTTTTGAATATCAAGTAGATTGTTGGCGAGTATATTCTCGTTATGACCAACATTTGTGAAAGGGGAATAAAAAATTGGCTTTTCAAAGTATTTATAAATACCTATGGAAACAACTCCTCCCATAATAGATATGGACAATCCTAATGCAAAAAATTTAATCGTTTTTTTCATAACAAAATTTTATTAGTTAAACATATATTAACTCGTGGTGCATTTGAAAAAAATTTGTATCGAGAATTCAAATTTTCAGAACAAAAAGTGTTTTCTTACTTCGATAAACTCAGTATGAACTTTACTTTTTCTTTCAGTCAGTCAGCTGTCTCACGAAATGACACTTTTTTATTGAAAATTAAGTCCAAATGCACTACGGGTTATATTATTGATTACAAAGTTTAACCTAAAAACGTTGGTACGATTGTGATTATTTCTAAATTTTTCTTAAAAAATGTTAAAGAAATGGAATTAATCTTTAAACAATTCTCCAGCTTTTTTCCAAAGAGGGTCGTTGGAGTTTGGTGGTGCAACAATGCAAATTTTGAGTTGACTTACAGGATGAATAAACTCAATTTTTCTAGCATGCAAACTAATAGAAGCATCTGGGTTGGAACGTGGAAAACCATATTTTAAATCGCCTCTGATGGGACAACCAATAGTTGCCAATTGAATTCTTATTTGATGATGTCTTCCCGTTAAAGGTTTTATTTCCAATAAATAATAGTTATCAAATTGATGAATAATTTTAAATAGTAACTCGGCTTTTTTTGCTCCTTCAATTGGGTCGGCGTAAGCGATAGATTTGTTTTTTAGGGTATTTTTTTTGAGGTAATGAATTAGTTTGTCTTCTTGTTTTAGTGGTTTGTTTTTTACGATAGCCCAATACGTTTTTTGAATTTCTTTATCGTGAAACATTTTATTGAGCCTTTCCAGTGCTTTACTTGTTTTTGCAAACATTACAATACCACTGGTCGGTCTATCAATTCGATGAGGTGTTCCTAAAAATACATCACCGGGCTTGTTGTCTCTTTCTTTAATAAAACTTTTAATAATATCACTCAAAGGCTTGTCGCCTGTGATATCTCCTTGTACAATATCTCCCGATTTTTTATTGATAACAATAATGTGATTGTCTTCATACAGTATTTCGATTGATTTGGGCATTACTTAGTGTTGGTTGTTTTGGTGGGATTAAAATTCACTTTAATGTTGCGACTAATTTCACTTTTATATTTTGTTCTATCTTCTACAACAAACAATTCTTTGTAATAACCTTTTCCGGGTATTTCTATATTCAGTTCATATTTATTGGGAGGAAGAATCATAAGGTAAGTTCCTTTTGTTGGGTTCACTTCGTAAATACCATAAAGTTCTTCAGTTGTTTTATTAAAAACTTCTATTGTTAGTGGTTGGTGAAATAAATTTGAATCGGCATCAATTACAAGACCTTTAATAGTAGTGAAGGAAGGAGTAACATCTAAAAAATTTACACGATAAATATCCAAATCTCCTATTGCATCATTTCTATTGGCACCAACATAAGCATACTTTTTAGTTTCATCAAAACAAATGCTCATGTTATCATCAGGAGTGTTTAAGGGATATCCTATGTTTTCTGGTTTTAACCATTCTTTACTCGACAAATCAAATTGAGATTTAAAAATATCGTAGCCACCAATGGAATTATGCCCTTGTGTGGAAAAATACAACTCCGATCCATTATTGCTTAAGTATTGATAAATTTCGTCGGAGGAAGTATTAATGGTTTTTCCAATATTGATAGGATCAGCCCAAGCTCCATTTGGTAATTTTTTACAAATATACAAGTCGTGACCTCCTAAACCTTCTACTCTGTTGCTTGAAAAAATCAGGTAATTACCGTCATTAGAAATGGTAGCAGACAGTTGTTCACTTTCACTTCTGTTTATTTCTTTGGAGGCAATCATTTCTGATTTTTTAAAAGAGGATTTAGTTTTTACGGAAATTTGTAAGTTATTTTTACTGAGTGGGTTATTTACGTAATACAAAATAAAATCACCATTTTCGGAAATACCAGCTATTTGTTCATTTCCGTAGGAATTAGGATATCCATTCGACCTGCCATTACTCCATGATCCATATTTATATTTTGATAAAAAAATATCAGCAGTAAAATAACCTTCTAAGTCGTATATCATCCCTGTTGTACCAGACCTTCTAGTGGTATAAAGTAAAGTATTTTCATCTGGAGTTATTATTGGAAGATATTCTTTTCCCTTAGAGTTCACTTTTTTCCCTAAATTTTCAAACTCAATATTTAATGGAGTTTTTAGTATTGTTTTTGCATTGTTACACATTTCAATATTCCGAGTACAATCAGTAATTAATTTAGCAGTTGCTCCATTGAGGTTACTATATTTTGTGTAAGTTGCTATTGCTTTATCGTATCGATTGCTTAGATGGTAAGCTCTAGCTAAATGATACCACACTTCAATAGGAGTGGAGTTGTCATTTGCAATAGCTTCTAATATTTTAATAGCATCATCTACTTCATACGTATAAACCAAACAAACACCAAAATGGTATTTTGTTTTTACGTTGGTCAAATCTTTTTTGTATTCTTCTCGGTATAGTTCTTTGGCTCTAGTATAGTTCTCCAATTCAAACATTTTACTGGCATTATCAGAAATCTCATAATTCAATTTTTGAGCATTAATGGGAATAGAAAATAGTGTAAAAAAAATAAAAAACAGACAAGAAATGACACCTTTTACAATCAAAATATTAGCAGTTTAATATTGCTCTTTTTCGTTTGGAAAATCTAATGATTTAACATCTTTAATGTAATTCTCAACAGCACCTTTCATTTCTTCAAATAAATTATGGTATCTTCTTAAAAAACGTGGACTAAAATCGTGTGTTATTCCTAACATGTCATGTACCACCAACACTTGTCCATCAACGCCATTTCCAGCACCAATTCCAATAACAGGTATTTTAACTTCTTGAGCAACTTTTGTGGCTAAACTCGAAGGAATTTTTTCTAAAACTAAAGCAAAACAACCAGCTTCTTCCAACAATTTAGCATCTTCTATTAGCTGTGTTGCTTCATCTTTTTCTTTTGCACGAACAACATAAGTTCCAAACTTATAAATTGATTGAGGCGTTAACCCTAAGTGTCCCATTACAGGAATTCCTGCCGATAATATCCTATTGGTAGATTCTAAAATTTCTCTACCACCCTCCATTTTAACCGCATGAGCACCAGATTCTTTCATTATTCTAATCGCAGATGACAAAGCTTCTTTAGAGTTTCCTTGATAAGTTCCAAAAGGCATATCAACTACTACCAATGCACGCTCAACAGCTCTAATTACTGAAGATGCATGATAAATCATTTGGTCTAATGTTATTGGTAATGTTGTTTCGTGACCAGCCATCACGTTAGATGCCGAATCTCCAACCAATATGATATCAATCCCCGCAGAATCAATAATTTTTGCCATTGAATAATCATACCCAGTTAACATGGATATTTTTTCGTTTCTCATCTTCATCTCCTGAAGAACATGAGTGGTAACTCTTTTTGCATTATTTGTATGAATAGACATGATAACCTTTAATTAATTTTATACTGCCGCTTAATATCCAATACTTACCATTGGTATAATTTATTTGATGCAAAACTACAAAATATGTTGGGTTTTAATTAAAAATGATATTTTTGTATAGAATATAAATTACTAAAATGAATAAATTACTTTTCTCCTTAATTCTATTAATCGCAGTTGGGTTTAGTTCTTGCGAAACAGATATTGATTTAAATGCTGAATATAAAGACATTCCTGTGGTCTATGGATTAATAAATCCATCAGATACGAACCATTATATTAAAATTACTAAAGCTTTTATTGGGGATGCAAGTGCTATTGATTTAGCTGCCAATGCCGATAATTTTAATTATGCAGATGGTGAATTAACAGTTGAAGTGATGGAGTATGATTTTAATGGAGTTTATGTAAAATCCTATTTATTAACCAGAACGGTGAATGAAATTCCAAAAGAACCTGGTACTTTTGATAATTCCAGCAATGTGCTTTATAAATTTGTGGAACCTAATATCAATAAGAATAGTACTTACCAACTAAAAATTTATAATTCTTCTTTGGATAAAGAAATTACTTCCGAAACTAAAATAGTTGATAATTCTACCGTTTCTGCACCAACTACTCAACAAAAAATGACTTTTTGGATAGGAGACCCTGTGGTAGGTGCAAATGCAGATAGAATAATCTCTGTAACACCAGGCAACAACATTGGTAGGCTAGACGTTACTTTTGTCTTTAATTATACCGAGTATTATACTACATCCAGTGGGTTGACTCCAGTAGTTAAAAGTGTTAGAATGCCTTTAACAGAAAAAATTACTACTGGAAATAACCCTGTAGAATGGGAATTAAAAGGTTCTACTTTTTTTGATAACATTACCAACAATGTATCCAACCCTACTAGCATTCCTTTTTTCTCTCATAGAGAATTGGATAACATTACCTTAGAATTTAATGTGGCGGGAACCGAATTAAGCACTTATATGCTGGTTAGTGAACCTTCAAATACTGTAAACCAAGATAAACCATCCTATACCAACATTGGAAATGGTTTAGGCGTGTTTTCATCTAGAACAAAAATAAATTGGGTATCAAGTGTTAATCCTGCAACAGGTAACATTAACTTGAATACAGAAACGATTATGAAATTACAAAGTTTAGGATTAGGTTTTTGTTTTGGAAACAGTGCAACTTCTGGACATAAGTGTAACCAATTACCGTAATTAGTTAAAATATAAAACCATTTTTAGCATTCAAAAATCCTAAAAATTCTGTCTTAATGTCATTATGATGTCAGTTATTTAGCAGTAATATGCTATCAAACTGTCAATATTTCTATTAAAATAGCAGAATTTTCAGTGGCATACCATTTGACTAATCCCAAATAAATTATTAAAAAATTAAAGATCATGGGTAAAATAATAGGAATAGACTTATGTACAACAAATTCATGTGTTGCCGTAATGGAAGGTAACGAACCAGTTGTAATCCCAAATTCAGAAGGAAAGAGAACAACTCCTTCTATTATCGCTTTTTTAGAAGGTGGAGAAAGAGCTATTGGTGATCCAGCAAAACGCCAAGCCATCACTAATCCTGAAAAAACAATTTCTTCTATCAAACGGTTTATGGGAAACTCATTTGACCAAGTTACTAGTGAAATTAAACGTTCGGCATACAAAGTAGTAAAAGGTGATAACAATACTCCAAGAGTAAAAATAGATGACAGATTATATACTCCGCAAGAAATATCAGCCATGGTTCTTCAAAAAATGAAGAAAACTGCTGAGGATTATTTAGGGATGACAGTAAATGAAGCTGTAATAACAGTTCCTGCATATTTTAATGATGCACAACGACAAGCAACCAAAGAAGCTGGAGAAATTGCTGGTTTAACTGTTAAAAGAATAATCAATGAGCCTACAGCTGCTGCTTTAGCTTATGGTTTAGATAAAAAAAATATCGACCAAAAAATCGTTGTTTTTGACTGTGGTGGAGGAACACACGATGTTTCTGTGTTAGAATTAGGTGATGGTGTGTTTGAAGTAAAATCAACTGATGGAGATACACACTTAGGTGGAGACGATTTTGACCAAGTAATTATTGATTGGTTAGCAGATGAATTTAAAAAAGCAGAATCCATTGATTTAAGAAATGATCCAATGGCATTGCAACGTTTAAAAGAAGCTGCTGAAAAAGCTAAAATTGAACTTTCTAGCACTTCTCAAACAGAAATTAACTTGCCTTATGTAACAGCTACTGCTTCTGGACCGAAGCACTTGGTAAGAACATTAACAAAAGCTCAATTTGAGCAATTAGCTGATAGTTTGATTAAAAGAACAATTGCTCCTTGTAAATCTGCCCTTAAAGCTGCTGGATATACAATTGCAGATATTAATGAAATAATTTTAGTTGGTGGTTCTACAAGAATTCCAGCTATAGTTGATGCGGTGAAGAAATTTTTTGGTAAAGATCCTTCAAAAGGAGTTAATCCTGATGAAGTTGTAGCAATTGGAGCTGCAATTCAAGGTGGAGTTTTAACTGGAGAAGTAAAAGATGTGTTGTTATTGGATGTTACACCACTTTCATTAGGTATTGAAACCATGGGAAGTGTAATGACCAAGTTAATTGATGCCAACACAACTATTCCAACAAAAAAATCAGAAACATTCTCTACAGCATCTGATAACCAACCAGCAGTTGATATTCATGTATTGCAAGGTGAAAGACCAATGGCACATGACAATAAATCGTTGGGAAGATTTCAATTAACTGACATTCCACCAGCACCAAGAGGTGTGCCTCAAATTGAAGTAACTTTTGATATTGATGCGAATGGAATTATGAATATTTCTGCTAAAGATAAAGCAACAGGAAAAGTGCAAAGCATTAGAATTGAAGCTTCATCTGGACTGAGTGAAGCAGAAATTACTAAAATGAAACGTGAAGCTGAGGAAAATGCTGATGCTGATAAATTAGCAAGAGAAAATGTTGATACAACAAATCATGCTGATAGTTTAATTTTTCAAACAGAAAAACAGTTGAAAGAGTATGGTGATAAAATACCTGCTGACAAAAAACAACCGATTGAAGATGCTTTAGCGGAATTAAAAAAAGCATACGAAGCAAAAGATATCGCAAGTATGAAATCATGTACTGAAAAACTGAACACTGTTTTTCAAGCTGCATCTCAAGAAATGTATAGTGCTCAACAAGAAGCTCCTCAAGGAGGTGATGCTGGTGCAACCGAAAACTCTGGTGCAAGAGAAGAAGTAACTGATGTTGATTTTGAGGAAGTAACTGAAGAAGAAACTGGAAAAACAAAAGATAAAAAATAACTTTATTTTTTAATAAGTATAATCCCATTTAATAGTGTTAAATGGGATTTTTTTATATACTATAAACTCATAATTTTATTTTTCCACATTTTCTTCTTATACCAAACCGCTAACAAAAGAGTGATAACGAATTTTGATTGCTGGTTTGGTTAATGCCGACAGACTAACTGTTTTAAAATAAAAACGAAGTGCATTATTTTAAATATCTTGTTAGCGGTTCGGTATTACCACATTATTGAAGTTAATACTTTAAAGTGGGCAAAATTTATAAGTACAGAAAATAACCTTCTTCAGTAATTTTTTTCATTTTCTTAACTACCTTTGTTGGGTATGGAAATTAAAGAGAATATTTCATTAAAACCATTTAATACCTTTGGAATAGCGGTTAATGCAACTCAATTTATTGAGGTAAATCAAGTCAATCAATTAAAAGAAATTCTTCAACAAAATAAGCTACCATTATTGATACTCGGTGGAGGCAGTAATGTGCTTTTTACTCAAAATTTTAATGGATTGGTATTAAAAAACAAGCTAAAAGGAATTCAGCTAATTGAAGAAAATGAACATGAAGTAACATTGAAAGTTGCTGCTGGTGAGGTTTGGCATGAATTTGTTTTGTATTGCATCGAAAAAGGATATGCGGGTATCGAAAATTTATCCTTAATTCCAGGAAGTGTAGGAGCAAGTCCAATTCAGAATATTGGAGCTTATGGAGTAGAGGTGAAAGATGTTATTACTGAGGTAGAAGCATTAAATTTAAAAGATTATTCCATTCAATCTTTTTCGAATGTTGCCTGTGAGTTTGATTACCGAAGTAGCATTTTTAAAACTTCTAATAAAGGAAATTATTTTATCACGGCGGTTACTTTTAAATTAAGCAAAAATGCTCGATTAAATGTTGCTTATGGAGCGATTGGGGAGGAGCTAAAAAATAGGAATGTTAAACAGCCAACAATTAAAGATGTTAGCAACGCAGTTATCAATATCAGAACATCCAAATTACCCGACCCACAAAAAATAGGAAATTGTGGTAGTTTTTTCAAAAATCCTACAGTTTCTGATAAGGTTAAAAACAAAATTTTAGAAAAATATCCCGATGCACCCAACTATCCTCAAGCAAATGGAGATTTTAAAATAGCAGCAGGATGGTTAATAGAAAAATGCGGTTGGAAAGGCAAACGTGTTGATAATTATGGCGTTCATGTTCATCAAGCTTTGGTTTTGGTGAATTACGGGGGAGCCTCTGGAAGTGATATTTTTAACTTATCAGAAGACATCATCCTCTCTGTTTACCAAACTTTCGGGATTAAGCTAGAAAGAGAAGTAAATATTATCTAAGAGTAGGTTGTTAGATAAAAATAAATTACTAAATTTGCAGTCCCATAAAAATTAAAGAATAGAAAATGGCTAAAAAAGGAAATAGAGTTCAGGTAATTTTAGAATGTACTGAGCATAAAGAAAGTGGTAAGCCAGGTACTTCAAGGTATATTACTACAAAAAACAAAAAAAATTCACCCGATAGAATTGAATTGAAAAAATACAATCCAATTTTAAAGAAAAAAACCGTACATAAAGAAATTAAATAATTTAAGTCATGGCTAAGAAAACAGTAGCATCATTACAAAAAGCAGGAAAAAGCTTAACTAAAGTTATAAAAATGGTTAAGTCAGAAAAAACTGGAGCTTATTCTTTTATTGAAAGTATCGTTCCTAATGATAAAGTTCAAGAGTTTTTTAACAAAAAATAATAACACTTATTGTGTAACTTTAAAGCTTCTTTCATCATAGAGAGAAGCTTTTTTTTTAATTCCTCATCATGGCATTTTTCAATATATTTTCTAAAGAAAAAAAAGAAGTTTTAGACCAAGGTTTGGCAGAAACTAAACAAAGTTTTTTTTCTAAATTAACACGAGCTATTGGAGGAAAATCTACTATTGATGCAGCAATTTTAGATAGCTTAGAAGAAATATTGGTGACTGCAGATGTTGGAGTAGATACCACACTTAGAATAATCAAAAAAATTGAACAAAGAATAGCAAAAGATAAATACCTTGGAACCGCTGAATTAAACAAAGTATTAAAAGAGGAAATTGCTTCTTTATTGGCAGAAAATAATACTGGAGATTATAAAGAGTTTACGATTCCAATTCAAGATGAACCTTATGTGATAATGGTCGTAGGCGTTAATGGGGTTGGTAAAACTACTACCATTGGGAAATTGGCGCACCAACTTAAAAAACAAGGTAAAAACGTCATGTTAGGAGCTTCAGATACATTTCGCGCAGCCGCTGTAGATCAATTGAAGATTTGGGCAAGTAGAGTTGGAGTTCCAATTGTGGAGCAAGGAATGAATGCTGACCCAGCTTCTGTAGCTTATGATGCACTGCAATCTGCCAAAGCAAAAAAAATAGATGTGGTGATTATCGATACAGCCGGAAGATTACACAATAAGATAAATTTAATGAACGAATTGGCTAAAATTAAAAATGTAATGAAGAAAGTTATTCCAACTGCTCCTCACGAAATTTTATTGGTTTTAGATGGTTCTACTGGTCAAAATGCATTTGAACAAGCAAAACAATTTTCTTTAGCAACAGAAATAAACGCCTTGGCAATAACAAAATTGGATGGAACAGCTAAAGGTGGAGTGGTAATTGGAATATCCGACCAGTTTAAAATTCCTGTAAAATATATTGGAGTTGGTGAAGGAATAGATGACTTGCAAGTGTTTAATAAGTATGAATTTGTAGATTCACTTTTTAAAGAACAATAGCTTGAAAACCAAAACATTAAAAAAAAATAAGATTAACGTAATCACGTTGGGTTGCTCAAAAAATTTATTTGATTCGGAGGTAACGATGACTCAATTAAAAGCCAATGGATTTGAAGTAGAACACGAGGCAAAACAAGATGATTCTGAAATTGTAATCATCAACACGTGTGGATTTATTGACAATGCCAAACAAGAATCGATAGATACGATTTTAAGATATGCTGAAGCTAAAAAAAAAGGTCAAGTTGATAAATTATATGTTACTGGTTGCTTATCCGAAAGATATAAAGAAGGATTACAAGAGGAAATAAAAGAAGTGGATGCTTTTTTTGGAACACGAGAATTACCCAAACTATTAAAAACATTAAATGCCGATTATAAACATGAATTAATTGGCGAACGAATTATTACTACTCCAAGTCATTACGCTTATTTAAAAATATCCGAAGGATGCGATAGACCTTGTTCTTTTTGTGCCATCCCATTAATGCGAGGGAATCATGTTTCTACACCTATTGAAGAATTAGTGGTTCAAGCTAAAAATTTAGCAAAACAAGGTGTAAAAGAATTAATTTTAATTGCTCAAGAGCTTACTTTTTATGGATTGGATATTTATAAGGAACGTAAACTTTCTGTATTATTAGAAGAATTAAGTAAAGTGGAAGGAATAGAATGGATTCGTCTGCATTATGCTTTTCCAACTGGGTTTCCGATGGATGTGATTGAAACGATGAAAAATAATTCTAAAATCTGTAATTATTTGGACATTCCATTGCAACATGCTTCCGATAATATGCTAAAAGCAATGCGCAGAGGAACCACTCGAGCAAAAACAACACAATTAATAAAAGACGTAAGAAAGTTAATTCCTGGAATTGCCATTCGAACCACTTTTATTGTAGGCTTCCCAGGAGAAACCAGACAGGACATCGAAGAAATGAAAGAATGGATTACAGCAATGCAGTTTGATAGATTGGGTGTTTTTACCTATTCTCATGAGGAAGATACTACTGCATATCAATTAATTGATAATATTTCAGAGAAAGAAAAACAAAAAAGAGCAGCAGAAATAATGGATATTCAACAAAACATTTCTTACACCTTAAATCAACAAAAAGTTGGAAAAACGTTTAAAGTTTTGTTTGATAGAGTTGAAGGTGATAATTTTGTAGGAAGAACAGAATTTGATTCGCCAGAAGTTGATAATGAAGTGTTGGTGAGCAAGTCAACTAATTTTGTAAGAATTGGTGATTTTACAACTATAAAAATAACTTCAGCCGAAGAATTTGATTTATTTGGAGAAATAATTAATGAATAACATTCAAATTCCATATCAACAAACTGGTTACTTTTCCAAATTAATAGTAGATTATTTAGAGGAGAAGGAGGAATTAAAACCTTTTTACAATCACAGTTGCGATATTGATTCTTTCGAAAAGATAATAGAAGAAAGAAAGAAATTTCTCGTAAATAGAACAATTTTAGTCGATGTTTTGACACGACAATATCAGGATGTCGATATTTCAGAATCGACAAAATCAAACATTCAACATCTTAAAAAAGAGAACTGTTTTACTGCTACTACTGGACATCAATTGAATTTATTTACTGGTCCACTTTATTTTATTTATAAAATAATTAGCACCATTAATTTGGCTAAAGAATTAAAAGTAAAATATCCAGATAATGATTTTGTTCCTGTTTATTGGATGGCAACCGAAGACCATGACTTTGAAGAAATTAATCATTTTAATTTGTTCAAAAAAAGATACGAATTAGTCAAAACACAAACAGGTACAGTCGGTAAAATGAAGCTGGATGGAGTTGAAGAATTAATGTTAGAATTAAAAAAAGAGTTAGGTGATAGAAATGAAGCAGACGAAATAATCGCTTTATTTTCAAAATTCTATTCATCAGAAAAAACATACGCATCTGCCATAAAAGAAATTGTTAATCATCTGTTTGGTAAATATGGTTTGGTTATTATAGATGGAGATGACAAAACCCTTAAACAACTTTTTGTGCCTGAATTTAAAAGTGAATTATTGAAAAGAAAAAATCATCAACTCATTCATTCTACTTCTGAAAAACTAAAAGAATTAGGTTATAAACCACAAGTTTCACCTCGTGAAATCAATATTTTTTATTTAAAAGAAAACGGCAGAGAACGTATTATTTTTGAAAAAAATAAATACCAAATAAATAATACTACTATTGAATTTTCTGAAAATGAAATTTTAGAAGAATTAACTAATCATCCAGAACGATTTAGCCCAAATGCACCGATGCGTTGTATGTATCAAGAAAAAGTTTTGCCTAATCTAGCATACATTGGTGGCGGTGGAGAATTAGCTTATTGGCTTCAATTAAAAGAACTATTTAATTCAAATAATATTTCATTTCCAACCCTTGTTTTACGAAACGCAGTTTTATTTATTGATAAAGGAAGTAATGCCAAATTGCAAAAGTTAACAATTGAACCAACAGAATTATTTCAAGATACCGAAACCTTAATAAAAAACTATTTAAAGAAATATTCAAATACCATTTTAGATTTAAAAATAGAAGAACAAATGGTCGCTGCTGTTTTTGAAGGTATTACAAAAAAAACTGGAGCTATTGATCAATCCTTGCAGCCATTCGTAGCTGCTGAATTGCAAAAAAGTATAAAAGCGTTAAAAAATATTGAAACTCGATTGATAAAAGCTGAAAAGAAAAAGCATGAAGATGCAGTCAACCAAATTATCAATTTAAAAGAAAAACTATTTCCGAATAATGGGTTACAAGAAAGACATGATAATATCATTTCATTACTTCTTGCAGATAAAACAATTATCGATAAATTGATTGAAAAACTAAATCCTTTAAAGAAAGAATTTGTGATACTTTTGGAGTAATTAAAATTTTATTTTTTTGATTACTAAATTTTCGGGAGTGCCAATTTTAATTATATAAATGCCAGCATTATAGTTAGAAGTACTAATTATTTGGTTAGATAATAAACTATTTGAATAGACTAATTTTCCTAATAAATCATAAATTTCGATAGTTGCTTTTTTCTCATTTAATGATGATGAAACAAAAAGATTTTGATTGGCATAGTTGATATTATATTCATTATCGTTTGATTTTACTGCAACAACATCCGAATAAGAATATTTTCCATCAAAGTCAGTTTGTTTTAAGCGATAATAATTAATTCCATTTAAAGGATGTTCGTCAATAAAATCATAAAATAAGGTAGTATTACTATTTCCTGCTCCTTTTACAGTTCCAAAAGCTATAAACTCATTGGCATTGGTACTGTGTTCTAATGTAAAAAAGTCATTATTTATTTCTGAAGAAGTAATCCATTCCAATAAATTAGTATTGTTGTTCAATTGATTTCCTGTGAAAGAGAGTAAGGTAATAGGCAAGCTGATAGTACTTAATTGCACATCATCTACAGCAAAAGAAGGGTCACTAGCTGACCCGCCAGTTGCTGGGTCGTTTTGCCAAACAAATGCTACTCTAAAATTGGCTATATTTTCCGTTGTTGCTGGTAAACTCCAAGTGACGTTAGTCCACCTTCCTTGACCACTACCACAAATTTGCGACTTTAAATTGTTTAAATTTGAGCCAACAGGCAATGCAGGATTGGATGATGTTGGTGCTCCAGCAGGAGTAACCCAAGATGTCCCCCCATTAATACTATATTGCAAATAAGCTTTATCAGCAGTTAAATAACCATTTCCAATAAAATTAAAACTTAAAGTAATATTCGTTTTTCCAACAGTACTTATATTGGGTGAGGCTATTCTGCGATTAGTTCTTGCATTAGATAAGTATGCAGCACCACTTCCTAAACCTGTTGCACCCATGAATAAAGAAGGATTTCCTAATGAAGCACCCCCACAAATATTTGCTGGTCTTCCAGATTCAGCATCACTAACCTGCCATTGATTGGATATCCCAAAAGCAACACCATTTCCCCAAGGTACAGCCAAGTCAGTATTTGTCCAACCACTGGCAACAAGAGAAATATTAAATCCTTGGTTATAAAAAATTTGAGTTTTAGCAATTACTGCTAAAAACAAAAATAGTACAAAAGGAATTGTTCGTTTCATCTTACAAGTGTTAACGTAAAGTTATTTTTAACGTTGCTTGTATGATTTACTATTTTAAGTATTTATTTCAGTTCTAACGAAGAATAAATTTGCTAGAAGTTGAGTTATTTCCTGAAATTAGCTGATAGATATAAATACCTTTTTTAAATGGTGAGAGGTCAATTAATAGATTAGAATTAATTGGTGATTCTATTATTTTTCTTCCTGTGATATCATAAATAGTTATGTTGCCAATAAAATCGACAGAACTAAGATTGATATATAAGATGTTATTGTTGACATAAATAGTAAAATCATTTAACACATTGTTTATTGCAATGGTGGATGAATAGGCGAAATTCCCATTAAAATCAGTTTGTTTTAATCGATAATAATTAATTCCAACAGTTGGAGAATCGTCTATAAAATTGTAATGAAGTTGAATGTTGCTGTTACCAGCACCTTCAACAGTTCCAATTGGACTAAAATGAATGGCATTCACAGCTCTTTCAATAGTAAAAAAGTTATTATTTATTTCGGTAGTAGTTGTCCATTCTAATAAATTTGTTGAACCAATTGATATGCCAGAAAAACTGGTTAATTCGATAGGCAGTACCGTTGGAGGTATTGTGCATCCGTTAGTGCCGTACGATGTAGCTAACCCTCCTGTATTATTCCAATACGCTATAGCCCCATCTCCACTAGGAAAATTGAGACTATCATAGCTATAGTCTATGGTGCAACCTTCCAATATAGTCCTAAAAAATCTTCCTGAAGCTGGTGGGGAGTTTGAAAATTGTCCTGCACTAGTCCATGTAACATCACTTGAAAAGAAAACGTAAACATTTCCACTAATAGCAGAACACATGCTTGACCAATTAAAAGCATCTGCACAAACTGTTTCATTGAGTATTAAAAAGGTTGAATTAGCTGGAATGGTATTTATTGTTGATGCATCAATAAATACACCTGCACAACCAGCATCACTATTCATACTATCAATTGCATTTGGGTTTGCAGTAAATGAATCTGCATACGTATTTGGTGCAGGAGATGTAGAGCCATAATTAACTGTTATACCAGCAGCATTTGTATTTACATAATAATTTCCAGAATTTAAAAAAAGCATTTCGTTGTCTCCTTCAGTACATGGTAGATTATCACAGCTATTTATAAGTGCTGCGG
This sequence comes from uncultured Vicingus sp., assembly GCA_964360245.1. Lineage (GTDB taxonomy): Bacteria > Bacteroidota > Bacteroidia > Flavobacteriales_E > Vicingaceae. Next base: position 5,550 of record CAYHWX010000048.1, on the reverse strand, counting down.
CTAAATAGGCACAAGTGTCACAAGAAACGGTCGTTGTGAAATTAGATAGTTCATCACTTGTTCGATAATCTATGCAGCTAGAAAGACCATTGTACTCAAATACATTTACGTAATAGCTTGTTGATGCAGATAAACCGGTAACAATAACTGAAGTTCCATTTCCATTGTAAACAACATATTCACTGGATCCAATATCTGTTCCACTACCAAATGTAGAATTGGCAGTATAAATAATTCCATCCACAGGATCGGTAGTAACATCACCACTTGATTTTATTACCACTAAGCTTCCATCATTAGCTACTGGGCTTGTCCAATCTATAGTAAATCCATTGCAACCTATTAGTGAAAAGGCGTAGGCACTTGCATTGGAAGAAGGTTCGGTAACAGGAGTACAGCAAAGTACTGAATGACTTCCAAGATTTGAAACATCATCAATATTAAATTGAGTCCATTCAGAGGCTAGGGTTGGAAAAGGACAGCTTGTTCCATCATCAGTTGATATGCCACTACAAACATTTGAATTTCTAACTAAAGTTTTATCCAAAGTTGTATTTGTATTAGTCCAGTTTGTTCCTGGATCGCAACCGATGTTACCGAAAATATCAACAAAACTAGCAGTTGATATTTTAAATAAAGCTACGGCATCATCACCATTAAAATTTACTGCAGCATTTGCGGTAGCAGCTCCTCCATAAATTGCAGCTAAAGAGTTTTTATAAACTATTACTGAATTATTTGCTAAAGTTCCACTAAGTAAAACATCACTAGTTGGAGCACCAACTAAAGCTCCATTGGCATATAATCTTAATCGGTAACCAGCTAAGTTAACACTAGCTCCTGTTCCATTGTATATTTCAATGTATTTGTTATTACCACTACCTTCAACATATTCAGATATAAAAAGATCTGTAGTTTGTGAAAACCCAACAATTGAAGTTGTAACGAGGACTGTTGTTAATATGGCAACCTTCTTAAACATTTTTTATCAAAATGGGTTAAGCGGTTTCGGGAAAAATATCCCTATAGGGTGTTCACTTAAATTTAATGCTAAATTACAAATAAATAGACGTTTGAATGTATAAAAAGGTAGCTTTCTTCTTTAAAATTATAAACATTTGTTAAAAAGTTATTGAACTATTTTAAAAGATGCTGAATTAAAAATATTGTTTTCAGTTTACATCCTTTATCTTTGCCGCAATAATGGAGAAATTACTCATCATAGATTTTGGTTCGCAATACACACAACTGATTGCAAGAAGAGTTCGAGAATTAAATGTGTATTGTGAAATTCATCCTTTTAATAAAATTCCTAGCTTGGATAAGGATTGGAAAGGTGTTATTCTTTCTGGAAGTCCTTATTCTGTGAGAGAAGAAAATTCACCAAAACCAGATTTATCCTTCATAAGAAATAAATTACCGTTGCTTGGAGTTTGTTACGGAGCTCAATATTTGGCTCAAATTTCGGGAGGAGAAGTCTTACCTTCTAAAATAAGAGAATATGGCAGAGCAAACTTATCTCATCTTAACAAAACACACGCTTTAACAAAGGGAATGAGTGATAATTCTCAAGTATGGATGAGCCATGGAGATACGATAAAAGTTGCCCCAAATAATGTTGAAATAATCGCTAGTACGGTTGATGTAGCGATAGCAGGGTTTCAATTTTTGGGAGAAAAAACTTTTGGAATACAATTTCATCCGGAGGTTTATCATTCTACAGAAGGAATGGTTTTATTAAAAAACTTTGTAGTCGATATCTGTGGCTTTTCTCAAGATTGGACTCCATCTTCTTTTGTAGAATCTACGATTGCAGCATTAAAAGAAAAATTACAAAACGATAAAGTGGTGTTGGGACTTTCTGGAGGAGTAGATTCTACTGTTGCAGCCACATTATTGCATCAAGCCATTGGAAAAAATTTGTATTGTATTTTTGTTGATAACGGATTGCTTAGAAAAGATGAATTCCAAAGCGTGTTACATCAATACAAAAATTTAGGATTAAACGTGAAAGGTGTTGATGCTAAAAACAAATTTTATGATGCTTTGGCTGGAATTTCAGATCCTGAAACCAAACGAAAAGCAATAGGTAAAGCATTTATCGAAGTTTTTGATGAAGAAGCACATTTAATTTCTGACGTAAAATGGTTGGCTCAAGGAACTATATATCCAGATGTAATTGAGTCTGTTTCGGTAAATGGAGGTGCATCACAAACTATAAAATCTCATCATAACGTTGGTGGATTGCCAACATACATGAAATTAAAAGTTGTTGAACCTTTAAAATTATTATTTAAGGACGAGGTAAGAAGAGTTGGAAAAACTCTTGGATTAAATGAGGATTTATTAGGAAGGCATCCATTTCCTGGTCCTGGATTGGCTATTCGTATTTTAGGAGATATTACTCCAGAAAAGGTACAGATTTTGCAAGAGGTCGATTATATTTTTATAAACGGTTTGAGAGAAGCAGGATTATACGACAGTGTTTGGCAGGCAGGAGCAATTTTATTACCTGTTCAATCGGTTGGTGTAATGGGGGACGAACGTACTTATGAGAAAGCAATAGTATTGAGAGCTGTAGAATCTACAGATGGCATGACAGCAGACTGGTGCCACTTGCCGTATGAATTTTTAGCAAAAATTTCGAATGAAATTATTAATAGAGTGAAGGGAGTAAATAGAGTGGTTTATGATATCAGTTCTAAACCACCTGCAACTATAGAATGGGAATAATTAATGTGATAATGAATTAATGTGAAAATGTGTAAATATGAAGATGTGAGAATCTCTAATAACAATGACTAATAACCAATGACCAAGCTTTTAAATAACTGAATGAAAATAACTAACCTCATATTTACTACTGTTTTATTAATCAGTTTTCTATTACCTATAAATAGTTGTTTTGCCCAATCCGATTCATTAGAAATTCACCAAATTAATGGAAAGAGTTACTATGTACATATTGTAGATAAAGGAGAATCACTTTATTTTATTCATCAAAAATACAATACTCCTTTAGAAATAATAAAAGCAGAAAATCCAAGTGTGGAAGATGGGTTAAGCGTTGGTGAAAAAATATTTATTCCTGTAAAAAAAGATCTTTCTACAACTTCTACTATTGATGGAAATTACATCAATCATGAAGTTCAAAAATTGCAAACGCTCTATTCTATTGCGAATCTTTACCAAGTTAAACAACAAGAAATTATTGCTGCAAATCCAGAAATTACTGATGGGCTAAAAGAAGGACAAATTATTAAAATTCCAATATCGAGCTTAAAGAATACCAATACAGAAGTTGCACAACCTGTAAAAACTGAGTACAAAACTCATCTTATAAAACAAGGGGAAACTGTATATTCATTAAGTAAAATCTATCACACAACAGTCGATTCCATTTTGCTATCAAATGGAGGTTTGCCACAAGGATTAAAAATTGGACAAAGCATTAATATTCCAATTAAGATTAAAGTTTCCGAATCAGTTGTTGATCATCAAAAGTTGCCTATTTCTATTAACAACATACAACCTTCTGGCATTGTAACTAACGTTGCTAAAAAAGCAGAATATACAATTGGGTTGCTTTTGCCTTTCTATATAGATGAAAACGCAGAAATGACGCAACAAAGAAATGTTTTAGAAGAGAAAACTATTTATCCAAAATCTAAATTTGCCATTGAATTTTATAAGGGATTTTTATTGGCTTTAGATTCTATATCGACCGATGAAAGTAAGTTTAAGGTTTATGTTTACGATACAAAAGGCGATGACTCTACTCGAATTTATAACATTTTATTAAAGCCAGAATTTAAAAAATTGGATTTAATAATAGGTCCACTTTTTTATGATAATTTTAATGATGTTGCAGATTTTGCTTTACAAAATCATATACCTCTTGTTTCGCCAGTAAAACAAAGCAATAAAACGCTTTTAGGGAATGAATATGTTTTTAAGGTGGTTCCTTCAAAATCTACCAGCATCAAACAAATATGTACCTTGATTGTTGATAGTTTTAAAACCGAAAATTTATTAGCTATCGAATATGAAAAAGCAAAAGAAAAGGCTTTAGTTGAACTATATGTTAAAACCTATAATAATCTACTATTAATTGCTAAAGACACCACCTTATACTCTTCCATTAAAACTTTAAAAATAAACTATAACATTGCTGATGTAGTTAGCAATTTAAAAAGAGATAAAAATAATGTGATTTTTGTCCCTGCTACAGAACAAACTTTTATTACCAATTTATTTAATTTTTTATCTACCACTTTAAATAAAAGGGAATATCAAGACTATCGAGTTACATTAATTGGATTAGAAGAATGGATGAAATTTGAAAACATTGATTTGGATTACTTTCAACAATTAAATGTACACTATTGTACAGAAAGATTTGTTGATTACAATGACTCGATAACAGCTTTGTTTATTAAAAACTACATCAAAAAAACAGAAACATATCCCTCACAAAATACCTTCTTTGGGTTTGATTTAGCTTATTTTTTTGGTAGTAACTTTATCAATTATGGCACCTTGTTTTCTGAAGCATCATTGGGATATTACAAAGGAATGTCCATTCAATTAAATTTTATGAAAACTGGTGTTGAAAGCGGTTATGAGAACATCAACTCTAATATGGTTAGATTTAACAATTACACCTTAGAAAAGATAAATCATTAATAGTTGATTAATGACCGTTGATGTAGGAATTCAATCCTTTCGTATAATTTTCTTAAAAGGAATCAAATTAATTTGTAAATTGCGGTTTACATAATTAATTCTTCTATCAGATGATTAAAAAAATACTTCTTATTTTAGTGATTATTGCACAGGTAATAGTAGCAAATGCTCAGCTTAATATCAATCTAGTTGGTCAACTTACATTTCCAGGAAAAGGAGATTTAGCAAATTTATGGGGTTATGTAGATGAATTTGGTAATGAATATGCAGTTGTTGGGATGGAAGCAGGCGTTTCTGTTGTTGACATTTCTACACCTTCAACTCCAACCGAAGTTTTTTTTGCAACTGGAGTAAACACAATATGGAGGGAGGTGAAGGTCTATGGAGATAAAGCATATATTACCAACGAAGGTGGAAATGGAATGATGATTATTGACTTAGCACCCCTACCAAGTAGTACAGCATTAACTGTTACTAATTACACAGGTTCAACATATCCATTTACTACTGCTCATACTTTATTTATTGATGAAAACGGTTATTGTTATGTGTTTGGTGCAAACAATGGAGTTGGAGGAGCTATCATATTAGATTTAAATGTACCAACCACTGACCCTAATTATGAAGTAGGAAGATACAATAGTTATTATTTACACGATGGTATGGCAAGAGGAGATACCTTATGGGGAGCAGCTATTAACGATGGATTTTTTACGGCTATTGATGTAAGTGTCAAATCTAGTCCTGTACCAATGGCAACACAAAGTACACCGAGTTTTTTTACGCACAATTGTTGGATTTCTGATGATGGGCAAACTCTTTTTACAACAGACGAAGTTAGTAATGCTTTTATTGGAGCTTACG
>CAYHWX010000047.1:0-28207 GCA_964360245.1 uncultured Vicingus sp. | reverse complement strand
AGAAGAAGAAAAAAATCTACCTCAAAAAAATTCTGGAAGAAGGAATTTTTTGAAATTAGGCTTATTAGCTGGAGGAGCTACTGTTGCTGGTGTCGGACTTAATGCTCTTGCTGGAAACAATAAATCGGAAGGTGAAAAAGTAAAAGTTTTAACAACTGATGGTAAATTGGTTGAAGTTGATAGCAATTCAATTGTAGATGCTCACCAATCTTGTGGGATGAACATGAGCACTGTGAGTAATGAAGAAGCTAGAAAAGGTATTCCAGGAAAAAAATTCGTAATGGTACTTGATCTTTCTCGCTGTAAAAACGCTAGAAAGTGCGTGTCTGCATGTCAAAAAATGCACTATTTACCAGAAGATAAACATTGGTTGAAAGTAATACGAATGCAAGAATCTGAGAAAACAGCTCCATATTGGATGCCAAAACCTTGTTTTCATTGTGATCATCCACCATGTGTAAAAGTTTGTCCAGTAGATGCAACTTTTAAAAGAGAAGATGGTATTGTATTAATCGATAATGAACGTTGTATTGGTTGTCGATTTTGTATGGCAGCTTGTCCATATTCAGCAAGGTCATTTAATTGGGATGAGCCAGAAATGCCTATTGATATTGCAAAAAGAGAATATTCTCCTGAAGCTAGTTTGCCAAGAAAAAAAGGAACTGTTGAAAAATGTGACTTTTGCCCAGATATGTTGCGTGATGAAAAATTACCAGATTGCGTTACTGCATGTCCAAATGGTGTTTTCTACTTTGGTAATATCTATGAAGATGCTGTTACCAACGGAGACGAAACAGTTAAATTTAGTACTTTATTAAAGGATAAAGCAGGGTACCGATATTTAGAGGACTTAGGGACACAGCCAAGTGTTTATTATTTACCTCCAGCCTCTAGACTTTTCCCTTTCGAAGAACTAAAAAATGAATCAGAATCTAAAGAGTAAATGATATGGAATTAGTCGAACAACAAGCGTTAATTAATGACCTTAAAAAAGACCTCTTACCACAAAAATTTGGCATACGAGGGAAAATTTGGGTATTTTTATTATTAATAATAATATCAGTAGGATTATTTGCTTACTATCTTCAATTAAGAGATGGTTTAGTAGTTACAGGAATGGGAGACTACGTATCTTGGGGTATTTATATCTCCAATTTTGTATTTTTCGTAGCCATTAGTCTTGTCGGTTCATTAATAACCGCAGTACTTTATTTATTAAAAATTGAATGGCGTGCTCCTTTAACCAGAATAGCTGAAGTTATTGCCGTCTCTGCCATTATGTTTGCAGGACTTATCATTATAGTTGATATGGGGCGTCCTGATAGAATGTTTAACTTATTTTTTTATGGCAGGGTACAATCACCAATTGTTTGGGATGTTATTGTCGTCATGACTTATATGTTAATCAGTTTATTATTGCTTTATTTCCCTTTACTTCCTGGAATGGCATTTTGTAGAGATCACATGAAAGATATTCCGAAATGGCAACAAAAAATGTACAAAATTTTAGCATTGAGATGGAGAGGGACTGAAGAACAATATCATTTGATTCATAAAGCAATCAGAATATTAGCGGTAATGATAATACCTGTAGCATTAAGTATTCATACCGTTACATCATGGTTATTTGCCACTACTTTTAGAGCAGGATGGGACAGTTCTAATTTTGGCCCTTATTTCGTTTCTGGGGCTTTTATGGTAGGAGCTGCAGGCGTAATAGCTGGAATGTATATTATTCGTAGGTATTATAAAAATTATGACAAATACATTACGGAATTTCATTTTGATAAAATGGGACAACTTTTAGTTCTACTTTCTTTTATTTATCTATATTTTAATGTAAATGAGTATATCGTTCCTGCTTATAAAATGAAAGGAATGGAAGCTGAACACATGAGAGAATTAGTGGTTGGTCACTATGCTATTATGTTTTGGTCTGTACAAATAATAGGCATGATATTACCCATCTTATTTTTAATGTTTAAAAAAGGGCGAAAACCTTTACCATTGTTCATTATTTCAATAATTGTAATCATAGGTGCATGGTTTAAACGTTTTTTAATAGTTATTCCAACCCTTCTTCACCCATTTGTACCAATTCAAGAAGTTCAAGATAAATGGACGCATTATTCACCATCTTGGCAAGAATGGTCTATTACTTTAGCCTCTCTAGCTGGAGCAATGCTTGTGATGACTCTTTTTGTACGATTTTTCCCAATACTATCTATTTGGGAAATTGCAGAAGAAAGAGGTGTGGATATGAAAAAATTAAATCAAAGTATAGACGAAAAATAAAGAGTTATGAAACTACATTTATATAGTATTATTACCAGTTTCGCATTAGTTGCATTAATTTTTAACTCTGGAAAAGTATTTTCACAAGAAGATGCAAAAGAAACAGTTGAAGAAGCAACAAAAAATGATGCTAAAGTAGCACTGTCATTTTTAAAAGATAACGATAATAAATCATCAGTTAAAGTTAAAATTAGTCACAAGGATAAGGAAACAAAAGAACTTATGCTTGGAGTAAACATGGAGGTTTTATTATACATTAATGAGGCAGATCCTGCTAATTTAATAGGTAAAGAGACAACCAATAATAAAGGAATTGCTGTATTTCAGATGAATGCTCTTTTTTATGCTATAGCAGATACCTCTTCTATTTATAATTTTGTGCTAGTTATGCCAGAAAATGAGACCTATAATGAAGCAGAAGAGGGACTGTCTATTCAAGTAGCAAAACTAGAAATTGAAGTATATGAGAAAGATTCTATTAGATACATTAAAGCTCATTTACAAAGCAAGTCAGACACAGGATATGCACCAATTGCAGAGGTATCACTAAGTTTTGGAATTAAATGCACTTTTAGCAACCTTCCTTTTGGTGGGGAATATACTACAACTGATGAAGATGGGTATGTAATAGTGGAATTCCCAACTGATGTTGTGGGTGATGAAAATGGTGATGTTGAAATAGTTGTAAGTTATAAAGAAGATGAAGCTTATGGTGTGGTAGAAAAAACTGCTAAAGTAAATTGGGCTAAACCTTTGGTAATAGACAATTCAGATATTCAACATAAACTTTGGTCTTCACGAGCAAATGCTCCTGTTCCATTAGTAGTAATATCGTTGTTGATAATAATAGGAATTTGGGGAACTCTCTTTTATTTAATGTTCGATTTATTAAAAATTAGAAAATTGGGTAAAAAATAAATCAAAAAAGGATAAATAATCTGCTTTTTAACTTATCAATATGTACTAAGAAAGTAATAAAAAATAGCTATTAATCTCATGAATTGTTTTTTAGCTTTTTGGTATTAAATTTGTAAGCATAAAACAAACACAATAAACATAAAATTATTAATTAAAACTTATCACAATGAAAATCAAAACAATATTAATTTTAGCATCAGTAATCATCTTTATTTCAAGTTTTACTTTAATTAGTAAAGTAGAAGAATGGAAAGTGCCTGCAGCTGCAAGCAAAGTAAAAAATCCAACAGACCCTAAAGATGCTGAAGGAATTGCAGCAGGAAAAGCTTTATATGCTAAACATTGTAAATCATGCCACGGAACTAAAGGGTTAGGTGATGGAACAAAAGCAGCAGAAATTGAAACTCCAATGCCAGATTTTTCTAAAGCAACTGTTCAAGGACAAACAGATGGCGACTTATTTTATAAAACAAAAACTGGTAGAGATGATATGCCAGGGTTTGGTAAAAAAATTACCGACGATGAAGAAATTTGGCTCTTAGTTAATTTTATGAGAGGGTTGAAAAAGTAACATCAATTTATATACTATTATTTCTGCGAAATCGCAAAAAAAATCTGGGTATTTACCCAGATTTTTTTGTTTAAAAATCAATCGTATTTATGATAAACGTCATTCTTATTAGAAAGTAAAAAATACTACCTTCGCTGTAATTATTAACAAAAAACAAAAACAATGAAAAAATTAAAAATCTTATTAATGGCTGCCGTTGCAGGAGGGTTGTTGTTTACAACATCTTGTGCAAAAGATGGTGCCACAGGGCTTGATGGAGCTAAAGGTGCTGATGGCACCAATGGTACTAATGGCACTAATGGTTCAAATGTTACAGCTGCTGATCAAGCTGCTTACGATGCCGCAAATGGCGTAACAGGGGGGAAGTATTTTAACCAATTTTATCATGCTGATTTAGGGCTTGGAATTACAGACCCTAACATTACAAGTAACGGTGAATTTTTCCGTTGCAAATCATGTCATGGTTGGGATTTATTAGGAAATAAAGGATCTTATGCTAACAGAGCAGGCACTGCAACACGTCCAAACGTAGCATCTACTGATTTACGTGCATACGCTGCAATACAGAACATTAGAACAGTTTTTGATGCTGTAAAACATACAGGTGGAAGAACTAAAATGGCTACTGGAAATAACAAATCTTTAAATGATAACCATCCAGATTATGGTGTAATACTAAGCGATGCCAACATTTGGGATATTGTTAAATTCTTAAAAGAAGAAGCAATTAATACTTATAACTTATATGACATTACTGTTACAGGGATTTACCCAACAGCTACCATTACTTATTCAAACATGGGTAAAGATGGAAATGCAACATCTGGTGATGCTTATTATACCAGCAATTGTTCTGGTTGCCACGGTGCAACAGGAACAACTATTTCATTAGGAGGTAGTACTTTGGGGAAATTTGTTCGTAGTAAAAACAATGAAACACAACATAAAGTTAAGTTTGGACAATTAGGTACTTCTATGACAACTGGTTTTGGAAGTGTTACCGAAGCTGATATGAAAGACCTATATAAAGCATTAGCTGATACACTTGTTTACCCTAACTAATTTTTTATTAAAAAAGTAGCAAGAGTTTTTTTGCTGTTAATATTTATAACTCCTCTGTACAATTTGTACAGAGGAGTTTTGATTTTAATCTCTTTTGGTTGAATATAGATACTGAAAAGTGAAACAAAAATTGAGTTAGTTAAGAGTATTACTAAAAGAATTCTTATAAATGATGCTCCTCATTTGTATCATGGTATATTATCAGTTATTTTGTTTTAATTTATTCAGAAACGATAAATTAAATAAATATTAGTTTGTTCTATTAGTATGCTAACCATCAAAAAAAAATTAAGAATAGCCAAAAACGTTATTTTAATATTGTTATCTATTATTGTTTTAATTAGCATATATAGCATTCATAATCTTTCTAAAACTGCTCATAAAATGGAGAAGGAGTATCATGAAGTGAATGCTGCACAAGAATTACAAATTTCTTTTCAGCAAGTACTTTTAGCAGTGAAAGAGTATTTGATTCACAAAGAGATTAAACAAATAAACAATTTTGATTATTTTCTTCTTCAAACAAATATTAAAATGGTGGAGTGCAAGAAGATTTTTACTCATAATCAAAATAAGGAACACTTAGCTAATTTTGAGAAAAGCATTATTAAAACTACTGCCTTATCAAAAAAATTATTTAAACTTGATATTGCTACAAACACAGTTGCTACTCATTTTATAATGGATGAAATAAGTTCAGTTTCAAATTCAGCAATGGAAGAAATAAATAAAATTTCTAAGGAGACAGAAAGAGAAATGAGAATATATATAGAAGATAACCGCAAAACCAATACCAATGGAAAATGGTCTGTTGTTCTTACTGGAATTTTTGCTGTTTTTTGCTTGTTTATTTTTAGCCATTTCTTTTTAAAAGGAATTATAAAACCCTTAAATAATTTGATGCAAACTACACAAAAAATAGCATCAGGTAACCTATCTGCAAAAACAGAAATTTTGGCTCATGATGAAATTGGTAATCTTATGACATCCTTTAACAACATGATTGGTATATTAAACAGAACAACTGTTTCGCGCGATTATTTTGATAATATTCTTAGCAGAATGAATGATTCTTTAATTATTACGGATGTTAATAATAACATAATGGTTGCAAATAAAACAACACTTGACCTTTTAGGTTATACAGAGAATGAAATTATTGGGCTATCATTTGAAATTATACTAGGAAGAAAAATTGATAGTGAAGTTTTTACTAAAAACACAATTATCAGCGATTTAGCAGAGCATAAACAACTGCATAACATCTACAATACCTATTTTTCAAAAAAAGGAGAAAAAATACCAGTATTGTTTTCGGGTTCATTAATGTTAGATGTTAATGGTGCTGCTAAAGGAATGATTTGTATTGCAAATCATCATACAGATGAAAATATTGCTACTATTTTAAATCATGAAAATAGTTTTGAATCAACCATTATAAAAACTGTGGATGAAATTCCATTATCCAAACGAGAACGTGAAATAATGAAACTAATTGCTGAGGAACGAAGCAATCAAGAAATAGCAGAATTATTATTTATTAGTGTAAGAACTGTAGAAACGCATCGAAAAAATATCATGCAAAAATTACATACCAAAAGTGTAATTGCTTTGGTAAAATATGCGGCTCTAAATGGCATTATTTAATTTCAGAAAGACCAGTAATAGCAAACCTTACAGAACCAACTACGTATTTTAGGGTATTTATTAAATTTAAGAACATTTTAAGTGTTTTAGGGTATTGTACTCCTTCTTTTCGGCACTTACTTTTGAGTGAAATTATTAACGCATTTAATTAAAAAATAAAGTCATGAAAAAAGTAAAATTATTATTAATGGTTGGAGTTGCAGGAGTGTTGTTATTTGCAACATCTTGTGCAAAAGATGGTGCCACAGGGCTTGATGGTGCTAAAGGTGCTGATGGTACCAATGGTACTAATGGCACTAATGGTTCAAATGTTACAGCTGCTGATCAAGCTGCTTACGATGCTGCAAGTGGTGTAAATGGTGCTCGAATGTACGACCACCCTCTAAATTATATAGGTGCTAATCAAACAACCTATCCAAATGCTTACACCAATTTTTACAGATGTAAAAGTTGTCATGGTTGGGATTTGTTAGGTAAAAATGGTGTATTAATTAACAAAACACCTTCTGCTACTTATCCTGTTGCTGCTGATGGAAACTTGTACTCTTGGGCAAAACAACACGACATCAAACAGTTATTTGATGCAGTAAAAAATACAGGAGGAAGAGAAAAAGTGATTATTGGGAATGACAAATCATACAACAGTACACATCCAGATTATGGTTTAATTTTAACAGACGCACAAATTTGGGATTGTGTGAAGTTCCTAAAAGAAACAGCTCATAATGTTAATGAATTTTATGATTTAAATACAGCAGGTGTTTATCCAACAGGTACAAAAACATTTGCCAATATTGGTAAAGGCGGTAATGCTGCTAATGGCTCAGCTGTATATACTGCAAATTGTGCTGGTTGTCATGGTACCGATGGTAAATCAATTGATATTTATTGCCAAGGCTTGTATTTAGGCGAAATGTTTAGACAAGACCCACACGAAATACAGCACAAAGCAATCTGGGGAATGCCTATTGACCGTGAACATTTGGACGCTGGATGTGCTGTTCCATTTGGAGGTGCTATGCCAGCAATAGCTATTACCGATCAAGATATTAGAGATATGATGGTGATGGGACAAGACACAATTTTATTCCCTAACTAGTTGATTTTAAAAATATAAAAGAGTTTGTTTTCTTGTTAATAAGCTACTCCTTCGTACTAATTTGTGCGGAGGAGTAGTAGTTTAATAGAATTATTTTTTTATTTCAATTCGTTAATTATTTATAATTTATACCAACTAGGGCTGTTCTAAATCATATTATCCGTTTATTATTGGTTATTTTTGCAAAAAATAGGTTATGCTAAATTCCATTAAAAATATTCTTTTTTCTACCAAGCTAACAGCCATTTTATTGTTTGTTTTTGCCATAGCAATTGGTACTGCAACTTTTATCGAAAATGATTATGGCACCACTGCTTCAAAAGCTTTGGTTTTTAATACCAAATGGTTTGAATTGATATTGATATTATTAACTATTAATTTATTAGGCAACATTTTTAAGTACCAACTTTATCGATGGGAAAAAGCTGCTACCTTAGTTTTTCATGCTGCTTTTATCGTAATTATTATTGGAGCAGGAATCACCCGTTATATTAGCTTTGAAGGGTCGATGCTCATTAGAGAAGGAGAAATGAGCAATACTATTATTTCGTCAGATAATTACCTCCAGTTTAAAGTGGATAATCAAAAAATGCAATACACGTTTGATAAAAAACTGTATTTAAATCCATTGCATAATTCTAAATTTTCTTACGACTTAAATTTTGAAGGCAATGAAATAAGTGTATCCTACAAAGATTTTATTCCAAATGCCATTGACACTGTTGTTGAAGCAAAAAATGGGAAAACGATTATTGAAATCGTTACTGTTGGACAAATGGGTAGAATTTCTAGGTATATAGAAAGTGGTCAAACCAAGTATTTTGGAAATTTCCCCGTATCTTTTAATGATAATACGATACCAGAAGCAATAAAAATAAACGAAACCGATTCTGGATTAACCATTTTGTCTCCATACGAAATTAATTATATGAGTATGGATGACAAATCGACTGGAGTATTAAAAGAAGACACCATACAACAATTTAAAAACCGTAGATTATATACACTTGCTAATGTTCAACTGGTTTTTAAAGAAGTACATCAACATGCAGTTATTAAACAAATAGCTGCACCAAAAAGTAATCCAAGTGGACAAGATGCTTTAATTATTGAAGTAACTTGTGATAATACTGCCAAAGAAGTGATGCTGCAAGGAATGCAAAACAATTTTTCTAATAGTACTATGTTTCAGTTGGACAACTTAAACTTTTCTATTAATTATGGAGCCAAAAAATATACTACTCCATTTAATATTCGACTAAACGATTTTAAATTAGATAAATATCCTGGGTCGATGAGTCCTTCTTCTTACGAAAGTGAAGTTACTTTGATAGATGAAAGGAATGGAGGAAAAAAATTCGATCAAAAAATTTACATGAATAATGTGTTGGACTATGATGGCTATCGATTTTTTCAATCGTCCTACGACCAAGATGAGTTGGGAACAGTACTATCTGTTAATCACGATTTTTGGGGAACAGTCATTACTTATATTGGCTATTTTTTCTTGTTTTTAGGAATGGCAATAACATTGATGATGAAAAAATCTCGATTTACTACTTTAAGAAATAATATTAAAAAATTAAGAACAAGTAAAACTGTTGTTGTTGGGGCAATTATATTGTTTTCATCGTTGTTTTCTGGAAAAATAATTGCACAACATCATGGTCATGAAAATATTAATAAAGAAGAAATTGTTATTAATAAAGAACATGCAGATTTATTTGGTAGAATTTTAGTTCAAGACAATGGAGGAAGAATAAAACCAATTCAAACTCTAGCTTCGGAGATTTTACGCAAAGTTGCTAAGCAAGAAGAATTTAATGGGCAGCAACCTACTCAAGTATTTTTGGGTATGATGTATAACCCAAGTCAATGGCAATCTACTCCTTTAATAAAAGTGAGTAATCCTGAGTTGGAAGAAAAATTAGGGGCAAAAGAGCATTACGTTTCTTTTATGGACTTTTTTGATGAAAAATTTAATTACATCATTACCGACGAAGTAAGAGCTGCCATTAGAAAAAAACCAGCTGAACAAAACAAATATGATAAAGAGTTGATAAAAGTAGATGAAAGAGTGAACATTTGTTACCTGGTTTTTCAGGGAGAATTTTTAAGAATTTTTCCTAAAAATAACGACCCTAATAATACGTGGTTCACCCATTTAAATTACCAACAATTTACTAATGAAGATTCAGTTTTTGTAAAAGGAATTTTGTCGATGTATTTTAGTTCAATAGAACATTCTATAAAGCAAAACGATTGGAAATTGGCTAATAATACACTGAAATACATCGCAGATTATCAGCATAAATTTGGAGCAAAAGTTATTCCCGAACAATCAAAAATTGATATTGAAATAATATATAATGAGGTTAATATATTTAAGAAACTTTTTATGTATTATGGATTGGTTGGCTTGCTGATGCTATTCTTTTTGTTTGCAGATATTTTTAGTGCAAAAAAATGGAAAAAAGTTGCTGCAAAAACATTAACCTATCTTCTTTTTATCTTGTTTTTATTTCATTCGTCTGGATTAATTACCCGTTGGTACATTTCTGGTCATGCACCGTGGAGCAATGGTTACGAATCGATGATATACATTGCGTGGGTAACTTTATTGGCAGGGTTTATCTTTTCTAAGCAATCAAAAATGACGATTGCAGCCACAGCAGTATTAAGTTCTTTAATATTAATGGTTGCACACCTCAACTTTATGGACCCAGAAATAACTCCTTTAGTGCCCGTATTAAAATCTTATTGGTTAATGATTCATGTTGCAATAATTACAGGAAGTTATGGGTTTTTAGGTTTAGGAGCTTTGTTAGGTTTTATGAATTTAGTATTGATGATTTTTAAATCGGCTAAAAATAAAGAGGTAGTTAATGACAAACTAAAAGAATTAACTTATATCGCTGAAATGACCATAACGGTTGGATTGTTTATGGCAGCAATAGGAACATTTTTAGGTGGTGTTTGGGCGAACGAAAGTTGGGGAAGATATTGGGGCTGGGATCCAAAAGAAACTTGGGCGTTAGTAATTGTATTGATTTATGCGATGATTTTACACTTAAGATTTATACCGAAAGCTAACAATAAGTTTTTGTTTAATTTATTGGCAGTATTAGGGTTTAGCTCTGTTATCATGACCTATTTTGGAGTAAATTATTATTTGTCGGGATTACATTCGTATGCTACTGGCGACCCATTGCCGATACCTACTTTTGTTCCGATTACAATATTGGTAATTTTTATAACGGCTGTAATTGCTTACTTCCGAAATAAAAAATATACCTAAGTTTTGTTAGTTTTAACAATAATACCGATTAGGTTTCTGTATTAGTCCAATCTTTAAAAAAAGATGTGGACTAAACAGCTACTCTTTCGGCATTTACCACAGTAACTAAATATTTTAGTTTGAACTAAACATTGGTATAACTTTTTTGCCTACTTAAAGCAGATTGTTTGAATAATGGGGATAAGAAATAAATATACAGCTACTTTAATTTTATTTATTGCGGTTATTAATTTAGGCTGTTTTCAGTATAAAAACGTTGAAATACTTGGAGTTTCAAAACTAAGTATCAAAGAAATTTCAACGAAGGCAATTGATGTGGAAGTAGAAATACAAATTAATAATCCAAATCGATTTGACATTAGTCTTGATGATGCAGAATTAGTTCTTTTTATTAAAGGCAAGAAAATAGGAATTGCTACCATTAAAGAAAAAATTGTTCTCCCAAAAAAATCGAATGATATTCACCGTTTTACTATTCAAACTAACGTTAAAGATATTAGTTCCGAAACAATTCCTTTATTGTTAGGATTGTTAACTAAAAGTACCATCGAATTTGGAGTTCAAGGAAATATTAATGCAAAAGCAAAAGGGGTCAACAAAAAAGTACCAATTGATTTTAAAAACAATATAAAATTATAGTAGGGTTTTGAAATATAGCCCTCTTTGTAAAGGAGTTTAATATACTATTGGGATAATAATATTAAGTATTAGTAAATTATTGACTTTTATACTTTTCACTATATTTTTCGTAAAGCTTCTTTTGAAAATTGTCTAAATCTAATGCTCTACCTTGAATATAAGCAGCTGTAACATTATTGCTTTTCATGTCCAAGGCATCTCCAGTAGAAATAAATAATGTAGCATCTTTGCCAACCTCTAAACTTCCAACAGTTTTATCTATTCCTAAAATTTTAGCAGTGTTTAAGGTAATTAGTGACAAAGCGTCCTCTTTATTCATACCATAAGCAACAGCAGTTCCTGCATAAAAAGGTAAATTTCTGGAGTTCATAGCTTCCATGTCGCCAGCGTTTTCTAAACAAAACAAAACTCCAGCATCAAATAGTATTTTTGGTAATTTATATGGCAAATAAACATCATCTTCTTGTCGTTGAGGTAAATCGTGTAATCGGCACAACATCACCGCAATGTTATTTTCTTTTAACATATCAGCAATCATCCAACCATCGTAACCTCCAACAATCACCATTTTTTTAATGGAGTATTTTTTAGAAAAATTAATGGCTTCGGTAATTTCTTTTACAAAATTAGCATGAATGTAAAGCGTTTTATTTCCATCGAAAATACCACGCATGGCTTCAAAACGAAGATTCTTTTCTTCTTGGATAATCAATTTTGAATAGGCTAAGGCGTTTGCAAAAAAGCTACTTAATTCAGCCACATTTTTTTCGTAATTTTTATTTTTTTCGCCATTCCACCTACTAAATATATTATTCCAATTCAAATGCACACCATCATCTTCTTTATAAACAGCATCTTCCCAATTCCAAGCATCAAATTGAACAATAGAAGATGTACCCGAAATAGTTCCACCACGAGGTGTTATTTGAGCCATTAGTACTCCATTAGAACGAACGGTTGGCGTAATTTTGGAATCCGTACTATAGGCAATAATAGACCTCACGTGTGGTGTAAATTCACAAACCTCATCAAAATCTAAAGTAGCTCTTACCGCATCAATTTCTGTTAAACCTATGGTTGAATTTGGGGCAATAATTCCTGGATAAACGTGTTGATTTGGTATATTAATAATGGTATCAAAATGATCGAATTCTATCTTTATTCGTGTAGCATCTTCAGCCATTGTTATTTTTCCGTTTTCAAATGCGATAGCAGCATTTTCAATAATTTGCCCATTACCTACGTGTGCAATTCCATTTAATAATAATATCTTTTTTGTTTGTATTGGAGCAGGGGTTTCTACTTGGGCATTTAATCCCAAAACTAAACTTGTTTGTATTATTAATAATATGTTTTTCATAGCTTATTTTTTTATTCCCTCTTTCAGTTGAGGGATGAAATCCAATACAAAAGGATTTTATTCTCCAACAGTATCACAATGGTATAATTTAGGTTTTTTATTAATTGGAGTTTGTGTTTTTTCTCCACCTTTTTTAGCTTCAATCATTTTTTCTACTATTCGAGATTTCTCTTTTCGATTAGCTAGTTGCAATTGAAAATCCAAGTCTTTATCAAAATAAACAGTGCCATCAATGATAGTTTTTTCTACTCTTGCATATATCGATAAGGGGTTAGCAGACCATAAAACAACATCTGCATCTTTTCCTATTTTAATACTTCCTATTTTATCATCGAGGTGTAATAATTTAGCGGGATTAAGTGTAACAAATTTTAGTGCTTCTTCTTCACTTATTCCACCGTATTTTACTGCTTTTGCAGCTTCCTGATTTAATCTTCTGCCCATTTCGGCATCATCCGAATTATAAGCAACAGTAATTCCTTGTTGTTGCATTATTGCACCATTATATGGAATGGCATCATTGACTTCAAATTTATAAGCCCACCAATCGGAAAAAGAGGAACCACCAGCACCGTGTTTTTTCATTTTATCGGCAACCTTATATCCTTCTAAAATATGTGTAAAAGTATTTACTTTAAACCCCATAGAATCGGCTACATGCATCAACATATTTATTTCAGATTGCTGGTAAGAATGACAAGTAATAAATCGTTCTTTATTTAATATTTCATTGATTGTTTCTAGTTCTAAATCAATTCGTGGTGCAGGAGCATTTTCTTTTAATTTTTCAGGAACTAAAGCAAAAGCATCCCATTTTTTTTGGTATTCTTTTGCTCTGATAAAAACATCGTAATAAACTTGTTCAACACCCATTCTGGTTTGAGGGAATCGTTGGTTATAATTATCCCCAAAATTAGAATGCTTTACATTTTCTCCTAAAGCGAATTTAATAAATCCGATAGTATCTTTTATTTTCATATCCTCCGGAGCATTTCCCCATTTTAATTTAATAATAGCCGATTGTCCACCAATTGGGTTACAAGAACCGTGCAGCAATTGAGAGGTGGTAACGCCACCAGCCAATTGGCGATAAATGTTGATATCATCTGGGTTGATAACATCAGCAATACTAGCTTCTGCAGTAACGGCTTGCGTACATTCATTAACTCCACCACTAATTGCAATGTGCGAATGTTCGTCGATAATGCCAGCCGAAAGATGTTTGCCTTTTCCATCAATAATTTTAGCTCCTTCAGCAGATAAATTTTTTCCTATGGCGGCAATTTTTCCATCCTGAATTAAAACATCCGTATTTTGTAAAATACCTTCCGCTTCGTTTGTCCAAACAGTCGCTCCTTTAATAATCATCGTTTCGGATTTTGGGAGTGAATCAAACCCATAAGCCATATTAGGATATTGAATGGAAGGCACCATTAACGAATCTGTTTTTTCTTCTTTTTTCTTGTCTTCATTGGTGCCAATTCCTTTTATTGCCGACCATTTAATCCACTCTCCACTTGCTAATTGACCATTACCGTCCCAAATACCACCATTGCTACTTATTGTTCCGCTTAACCGTATTGTTCCTTTTTGGTAATCATCTTTTGGATTGAAGTTGATGGAGATGGTACTTCCTTCAACATTGATAATAACAGAAATTTTATTGGTATCTAGTTTACCATTTAAATCTATGCTTCCAGTAATTTTTTGAGGTTCTCCTTTTACAGTTAATGGATATATTTTTCCTTGTACATTTAAACTATAATTTCCTCTTGCATCAATAATATTATAATCGTTGATGATGTATTGTTTTCCTTTTATCCAGTTTTCGTGAATAATTGATTTTTCATCAAAAATGGTTGCTGAGGTAATAATAAAGTTGGCTAATTTTCCTTGAGCTAAACTTCCAATTTCATCATACTCATTAATAAAATTAGCTGGCGAATACGTTAATGCTTTTAGTGCATCTTGCTCGGAAAGTCCAGATTTAATGGCTTTTCGTAAGTTATTAAAAAACTCTTTTTTATCTTTTAAATCAGAAGTAGTAATGGAAAAATCGATTTGATTATTAGCTACAATTCCTAAATTATAAGGAGCTAATTCCCAATTTTTAACATCAGAATAATTGATGATTAAAGAATTATAGGGATCGGTTACCTCATAAGCTTCTGGAAAATTTACTGGAATAATTAATTTTCCTTGTGTTGCTTTTACCTCTTTTATTCGCTGATATTCGTTTCCGTTGGTTTTAAAAATGTATTGAGTTTCAAATTCATCGCCAATTTTATCAGCTCTTAAAATGTTAAATTTATCGTTGGCTTCAAATATTTGTGGAAGTTTCCAATTTTCCATAATAGTGTTTAAAGAGATATTGTATTCTTCTACTTTTTGGTTATTAAAAAGCCAATCTACATCGTAATAAGTTTGTCTTATTAATGCAATCATTCCCATTAAAGAACCTGGATACTCTTGAGTAGAAGTACCTTTGTTAAAAGACAATTGGCAAGCTACTTTATCAGTTATCATTACTGAGTTTGCTATATCGTTAGCAAGGGTAACTAAAGCGGATGTTCCTCTCATAATGCCATCTTGTTGATGGGTTAACACCACGCCAAAGCCCAATTTTCTTAATTCTTCAGCTTTTGTTTCGTCAACCACAAATAATTTTCCTGCTTCTACTTCAGGGCGAATGGATTGGTTCCAATTAAATGCTCCTTCATTGTCGGTTTCAAACTGAGAACCAACACGATGAGGTTTATCCTTTATTGGAAGAAGGGCTTGTATTCCATAATCGGAGTAAAGATCGATTAAAGAAGGATAGATATACTTGTTTTTTAAATCGTAAACAATGCTATTTGCTGGAATCTCTATTTTATTTTTTAATCCAACAGTTTCAATTTTTCCATCTTTTATTAATAGTGTGCCATTTTCAATTTTAGTTTGATAATCAATGTAAATGGTTGCGTTGGTAAAAGCGTAATAATTATGTATTTTATTAGGAGTTCCATTCACGTTAAATGTTTCTTGAGCACAAGTTAATTGGGCACTAAATAGTATTAAAATGAATAGAATAAGATTCTTCATGCAATGTTTATTAAATAGGAAAACCAAAAATAGTGTTTATTCCTGAATTAATTTTGCAGAAAAGTGTAAGCGGAAATATTATTTAGAATTAATAAAAATAACACAACCTCTTTTAGTTAACTTTGCCTACTTAAATTAAAAAAATAAATAGATATGGATATCGCATTATTACACACACATTCGTTATTAAGATGGTTAGTAGTTGGGTTCTTAGTGATTGCTATTATTAAATCATTAAACGGATGGTTTGGAAAGAAGGAGTTCGCTAAATCGGACAATATCGTAGCGTTAGTGTTACTTAGTTTTACTCATTTGCAATTAATAGCTGGATTAATACTTTACTTTATTAAAGGATGGAATACTCAAATTTCTAACATGTCCGATCCTATCGCACGGTTTTGGGGAATGGAACATGGTTTAACGATGTTAATTACCATTACATTAATAACAGTTGGAAGAATAAAATCTAAAAAGGCAACAGAGAGTATCACTAAACACAAAAAGAGTGTTATTTTTTATAGTATTGCATTGGTCTTAATTCTTTGGGCAGGTATTGTTAAACCAATGTTGTTAGGTAAAGGGCTAATTTAGGTATCTTGTATCACTCATTGGATGGCTTTAAGTTTTACTAGGAGTTAGGTTTTAAAAAATGAAAGAAAAGTTCCATAACGAAAATACTCGCATTGTTGAGAAAGTAGTGCTGGTAGGGGTTCTCATCAAAGGACAAGACGAAGTCAAGCTAACAGAATATTTAGATGAATTAGCTTTTTTAGCAGAAACTGCTGGAGCAGAAACAGTAAAAAGATTTACTCAAAAACTAGAACATCCCGACCCTAAAACATTTGTAGGAAAGGGGAAACTAGAAGAAATTCTTGAATATATAAAAGAACATGAGGTTGGTATGGTAATTTTTGATGATGAACTATCTCCTTCCCAACTTAGAAATATTGAAGCAGTTTTAGAGTGTAAAGTATTGGATAGAAGCAATCTCATTTTAGATATTTTTGCAAGTAGAGCTCAAACAGCTAATGCACGAACTCAAGTTGAACTAGCTCAGTGTCAATATATGCTGCCCCGTTTAACACGTTTGTGGACTCACTTGGATAGACAAAAAGGAGGTGGCGTTGGAATGAGAGGTCCTGGTGAAACTCAAATAGAAACTGACAAAAGGATAATTCTTCAAAAAATAACTTTATTAAAAGAAAAATTAAAAAAGATTGACAGGCAAAAATCCGCTCAACGAAAACAAAGAGTACAGATGGTTAAAGTTGCTTTAGTTGGCTACACCAATGTTGGAAAATCTACCATTATGAACTTGCTTAGTAAGTCGGATGTGTTTGCCGAAAATAAATTGTTTGCTACTTTAGATACTACTATTCGGAAAGTGGTGATTGGAAATTTGCCTTTTTTATTAACGGATACCGTTGGGTTTATTCGCAAATTACCACACCATTTGGTAGAGTCTTTTAAATCTACTTTAGATGAAGTAAAAGATGCTGATATTTTAGTTCATGTGGTTGATGTTTCTCATCCCAACTTTGAAGATCATGTGAAAGTGGTTCATGATACTTTGCAAGAGTTGGGAGCATTGGACAAGCCTACCATTATTGTTTTTAATAAAATAGATGCCTTTACTTACGTTAAAAAAGATGACGATGATTTGTTGCCAAAAACAAGAGAAAATTATTCACTGGAAGACCTAAAAAAAATGTGGATGTATAAAGACGA
This sequence comes from uncultured Vicingus sp., assembly GCA_964360245.1. Lineage (GTDB taxonomy): Bacteria > Bacteroidota > Bacteroidia > Flavobacteriales_E > Vicingaceae. The sequence goes on along the minus strand of CAYHWX010000047.1, from coordinate 10,506 downwards.
ATATCCAACCATTTACATTTCGGCAGTTAAAAAAATTAATATAGAAGAATTTAAAGAATTGCTTTACAAAAACATTAAAGCCTTACACTTAGAAATTTATCCCAATCAATTATTGTATTGAATTTATAAATGTCCAGCCAAGACAACTGTTCTTTTAAAATTTTTTACATCTCCTGTTAAATCGAAAGCCTCCACAAAAATGATGTAAATTCCGATACTTGCTTTTTCGTTATTTTCGTTGATACCGTCCCAACTAAAAGTACCTGAAGTTCCTAGTAATTCATTTTTAACCAAGTTTTTGACTAACCTACCTTTTGCATCATAAATAATTATGGTGGCAACATATCCTGGCTCTGGAAAGTTGTAGGTAATATTTACAACATCATCAACACCATCATTATCAGGCGAAAAAGTAAGTGGGTCGATTGTAATATCCCCCCCATCATTATTGGTTTTTAAATATTGCGAATTTTCGTAACCGGGAGTAGCAAAACCAACATCTTCTGCAGCAGAATGCCAATTGGTAACATCGCCAGTTGGTCGGTCATAATCAATTCGTTCTAACGAAACGCCATCAAAACTATTTAACAGTGCAAAATGCATGCTCTCGTTATAACTAAAATTATCGACCACCATGTTTAAGTTATTGATTAAATAAACATCACCTACGTCATTGTTATAGGTTGGGAAACTTACCATTTGTAAAAATGTTGAAGTAACGGAATTTATATATTCCTGAGCAACATTGGCAGTATTGGTAGAAAGCAAAACAAATTCACCAGGCAACAGTAATTTAGGTTTAGTAATGATGGTTTGATAATTATCAATGCTGTCGTTTTCGAGGTTAGCTAAACTCCAATTTTGAAGGTTAATAAATTTATTGGAATTGTTATAGACTTCCACAAAATCGGAACCTCCGGTAAACGGATTAAACAGTATTTCATTAATAACTAAATCATCAGCAAACCCTTGTTCGGGTAAAGCAAAAATGGCAGTATTATCTGAGCCTATCACGTTTCCTACACAATCAAAAGCACCAGTAACGGTAACAGTGTATTTTATTTGAAATATCAGTTTATTGCTGAGGTTCAATTGTACATTTTTATTATCAATAACTTGAATGGTTCCAATAGCAATTCCATTATCAATAACGTAAATAGCCGCTAAAAGTCCAGCAGCATCAATAATTTCGCTAAATGTGAGTACAACTGTTGAATCGTTGGTAGCATTTGCTTCTAACAATTTTGGTAAAACTAAGTCTGGATTGGTAGCAAAAGCAGTATTTTGTGTTCCAGGAGTTCCTCCAAACCATTTGGTAGAAGCTATCCAATTTTCTGATTCGCCACAAGGGTTGTTGGGGTCTATCATTTCTAAACTCCAGCCACCATCTTTTTTGTTATCATCTTGATACCAAGTGTCGTAGTAATGAACTTGATGAATTAAAGTAGTATCTGGAGCAAATAAAGTTATTTCATCGTCAGCATTATTTAGCGAAGGGAAACTATTGACAGTAATAACTTTTCCGAAAGGAGAAAATTGATTTTCAAAACCATCGTCACAAATAATAACATATTCGCCGGGTAAAATTTTACCTGCATTTAATTGGTCCATACTCGTTAGGTCGGAAATCCAACAATTAGTTAAATCAATAATTTTAGAGGTGTTGTTGTATAATTCTAAATAATCTTCGGTTGGCAATCCCATGGTTGGAGAAGGGTCTGGAAACAATTCAGTAATTACAATTTCGTATTTTATAGGAGCTTTTCCTATTCCAAAATCAATGCTATTGGGCGTTAACGAATTACCAGAACAATCATTAGCCCCAGTAATCGTTAAAGTATAAACGGTAGAGGAATCCAATGCTGGTGACACAGTTAAAGTAACTCCTTGTAAATTATTATTCACCGAAACTAAAGTTACGAAAATGCCTCCAGAAATGGTGTACGTTGCATTGGCTAAGCTTGTGCTATCCATAGTTTCATTTAGCAACACATTTAGTTGAGTAGTAGAAATAATGGAAATAGCAGATATAGTTGGTGCTTGCGTGTCGGGCAATGTATCAAAAACTGAGTTTTGAGTTCCAGGAGTTCCTCCGTCAATATTCATTGCAGCTATCCAGTTAGCTGCATTGCTGCAAGGATGTAATGGATTAATTCGTTCTAACGTCCAACCACCATCATCTTTAATTCCATCTTGATACCAGCTAATGTCGTAATTAACAATATCTAAAATGTTACTGTTGTTGTCTAATAAACTCAAACTATCTCCGCCATTGGTAAGAGCAGAAAAAGAACTTAACCCTATCACATCTCCATACGAAGAAAATAAGGCAGTATCAGTACTATTGCAAAGTACCACATAGGCATTTGGAAGTAGGGTGAAATTAGGAAGTAATTTGACAGTTGTGGAATTAATAAATTTCCAATTTGTTAGATTAAATGGCGAGGTAGAAGTATTGTAAAGTTCCACAAATTCAACAGTTGGCAGACCAATTTGAGGAGTTGGGTCGGCAAAAATTTCGTTAATAACAACATCTCCCGGATTTGGAATGGAAATAACTAAATAAGTAAATGGAGTTACAATAGTAGCAACAGGATTAGCAGCAGTATCTTCCACATTAATAATGGTTAAGTTATAATTTTGCCCATTGGTAAAAGGAGTAGAAAAAGTTAAATGCACCAACGAAGAATCTACCAAATCGCGAACAGCAGTACTAGGATTTCCAATACCTAAATCAACGGAATAGTTGGTGATGGTTTGGGCAGTTGCTAAATCTAAAGGTTCGTTAAAATAAGCATCTAAATTGGTGGAGTTGACAACAACTAATGAATCTAAAATTGGCGGAACATTATCTATAAAACCTGTTCCAGTAATAGTAAAATTATCGTAAAAGAAAAGTGTTGAACGTGTTGCTGTATAAAAAGAATAAACTCCAAAATAGCTGGAAGAAACATGATTGTTGTCCAGTACAGCACCTTCTAAAACATAAGTTGTTCCTCCGGTGGTATCCGATAAGAGTTGCCAATTTCCGGCATTATCCCTTGTAACCTGAACAGAAACGGTTACTTGAGCGGTATTTAACCTGCCGTTGATGCCGTCGATTATCATTGTTTCGGTAGAACCCGTTTGGCGGTATAAACTTACTTCGTCGGCAGTATTTCCTAGTTTTACAAAATAGCCGTTTAACGGATTTTTTAAGTTGGCTTGGTCGGCAACTAAATACACTTTTGCATAATTGGTAGAAGAAGGATTAAAGTTGAGTTGAACATAAAATTCCCAAGTAGCATTATTAATAGCAGTTGAAGCGGTAGAAAGATATGAAGTGTCAGCTACTGCAGGTGCATTTAAGTGCAACATAAATGAGGCATCTACTTCATAGTTGGCATTATTGCCCGACCAAACTGGGGTTGCTGTAAAATCACCATCCGAAAAATTATCAACAAATTGAGAGAAACTGATTTGAGTAACAACCAAGATGGCGAATAAAAGTATTCCTTTTTTTATCATGCGATAAATTTAGCTATTTTGTTGAGAATGCAAGATTTTTATTTGCTTTATAACTCACCTTAAGCAAAAAAATAATTGTCTCGCAGAGACGCAGAGAACACAGAGAAAGAAAATGGTAGATTCTTAGGAAAGATGATTTGTTTGATAATATTTAATTTTACTTTTGGTAAAAATTTTAATAAAATGAAAGTTGCAATTGTAGGTGCTACAGGTATGGTAGGAAATGTAATGCTAAAAGTATTAGCAGAAAGGAATTTTCCAATAACCCAATTAATTCCTGTTGCTTCCCAAAAATCTGTTGGAACAGCAATTGATTTTAATGGGAAAAAATATACCGTGATTGGTTTGCAAGAAGCGGTGAACGAGCGACCTGACATTGCTATTTTTTCGGCGGGAGGAAGCATTTCTTTAGAATGGGCTCCAAAATTTGCGGAGGTAGGGACAACGGTTATTGATAACTCTTCTGCTTGGCGAATGAATTCCAATAATAAGTTAATTGTTCCTGAAATTAATGCCAATATTTTAACTGCTGCTGATAAAATAATTGCTAACCCCAATTGCTCTACCATTCAACTGGTAATGGTATTAAATCCATTGCACAAAAAATACAAAATTAAACGAGTTATTGTTTCTACTTACCAATCTTTAACTGGAACAGGAGTTAAAGCTGTTCAACAATTTGAAAACGAACGGAACGGGAAAAAAGGGGAAATGATTTATCCTTATCCTATCGATAAAAACTGCTTGCCTCAATGTGATATTTTTGTAGAAAATGGATACACTAAAGAGGAAATGAAATTGGTAAACGAGCCTAAAAAAATTATGAATGATAACAATCTTAAAATAACAGCTACTGCAGTTCGCGTTCCTGTTGTCGGTGGTCATTCCGAAGCGGTAAACATTGAGTTTGAAAACGACTTTGAGTTGGCAGAAGTTCGTAAAATTTTGCACGAAACTGCTGGTGTTATTTTGCAAGACAATCCCGATACCAATACCTACCCAATGCCTTTATATGCAGCCAATAAAGATGATGTTTTTGTGGGAAGAATTCGAAGAGACGAATCTCAACCCAACACACTAAATTGTTGGATTGTTGCCGATAATTTAAGAAAAGGAGCAGCCACCAATGCCATTCAAATTGCCGAATATTTGGTTAAAAAAGGATTGATAAATTCACCTTACACAAAAAAATAATGGTCTCGCAGAGACGCAGAGAACACAGAGAAAGAAAATGGCAGAAAATGAAATTACAAAAATATTAGTTGACATTTTCATAAAGGTTCATAGACAATTAGGACCAGGTTTACTTGAAAGTGTTTATGAAGCAGCAATTTGTTATGAATTAAGTAAAAGAGGATTGAAATATAAAAAGCAACAGGGTATTGAAGTGAAGTATGAAGAAGTGAAAATGGATTTAGGATTTAGAGCGGATATAATTGTTGAAGAAAAGGTTATTGTTGAGATAAAATCCATTGAAGCACTTGCTCCTGTACATCATAAACAATTGCTTACCTACCTTAAATTAACAACTATAAAAGTAGGGTTGCTTGTAAATTTTAATGTCAATCTTGTAAAGGATGGGATTGTGAGAATTGTAAATAATTTTTAAAGCTACGTTCTCTGTGTTCTCTGCGTCTCTGCACGAAACAAAAGTGCGAAATAAGAGTTATAAAAACGAAAACCATAGATTTGAAATACATTACCAAAACCATTTGGATATTATCTTTAGTTAGCTTGTTTACCGATACAGCAAGCGAAATGTTGTACCCAATAATGCCTATTTATTTAAAAACCATTGGTTTTTCTGTTGTTTTGATAGGAATTTTAGAAGGTTTTGCAGAAGCAACAGCAGGATTAAGTAAAGGTTATTTTGGCAAACTTTCCGATTACTCAGGAAAACGTGTTCCTTTTGTTCAATTGGGATATGCTTTTAGTGCGATTTCAAAACCGATGATGGCAATTTTTGTTTTTCCACTTTGGATTTTCTTTGCCCGAACCATCGACCGTTTTGGAAAAGGAATACGAACAGGAGCAAGAGATGCCATTCTTTCTGATGAAGCGACACCAGAAACAAAAGGAAAAATTTTTGGCTTTCACCGCTCTATGGATACTTTTGGTGCTGTATTGGGTCCTTCTTTGGCATTGCTTTACTTGTATTTTTATCCCAACAATTACATCACCCTTTTTTACATCGCTTTTGCTCCTGGATTGTTGGCAATTTTAATTTCTTTTTTTCTCCAAGAAAAAAAGACAACAACTGAAAAGTTAACAAAAAAAATAACCCTTTTCTCTTTTGTTAACTATTGGAAAGATAGTCCTGTCGCTTACCGAAAATTGGTTGTCGGATTGTTGGCTTTTGCATTATTTAATAGCTCGGATGTGTTTCTACTGCTCAAAGCCAAACAAGTTGGATTAAGCGATACAACCGTAATTGGAATTTACATTTTTTACAATTTAGTGTATGCATTAACAGCTTTTCCGCTAGGCATTATTGCAGATAAAATTGGATTAAAAAAAATGTTTGTTATCGGATTAAGCCTCTTTGCTATCGTTTATTTAGGAATGGGGACAACCTCCAATCTATACCTGATAATAGGGCTATTTTTTCTTTATGGAGTTTACGCAGCAGCTACCGAAGGCATTTCAAAAGCTTGGATTTCTAATATTACTGACCAAAAAGATACGGCTACAGCAATTGGAACTTACGCTGGTTTTCAGAGTATTTGTTGCTTATTGGCAAGTTCTTTAGCAGGGTTTTTATGGTTCCAATTTGAAGCTTCTGCAACATTTATGGTAACTGGAATTTTTACGGTTTTAATTATTATCTATTTTTTAATGTTTTTGCCCCAACCAACTAAAATTAAAAGCTAATGGAATTTAAATTACGAAAATGGCAACCAGAAGATGTTGAAAGCTTAGTGAAATACGCCAACAACAGCAAAATTGCTAAAAATTTAACCAATCAATTTCCACATCCTTACCGAAAGGAAGATGCGATAAAATTTATTCAGATGACGTTAAGTCAGCAACCGACTACCATTTTCGCAATAGAAATTAACGGCGAAGCAGTTGGCAGCATTGGACTGCATCCACAAACTGATGTACATTTAAAAAATGCAGAACTCGGTTATTTTTTGGGGGAACCATATTGGGGAAAAGGCATTATGACAGCAGCTATTCAGCAAATGGTTGATTATGGTTTTAAAACTTTTGAAATTACGCGAATTTTTGCTCGCCCATTTGGTACCAACTTTGGCTCGCAACGAGTTTTAGAAAAAGCAGGATTTGTGCTAGAAGGAAGGTTTGAAAAAATCTTGTTTAAAAATGGCGAATACCTCGATGATTTAATATATGCAGTTAGAAAAAAATAGGTGCTAACCCTCACTGCGCTGCAGAAAAATCAATGAAAACTTTTTATTGAAAATCACTTCTCGATGCACGATAGGTTAATTAAATTTGACATAGCAGAAATTGAAAGAAACGATTATGGAACAAAAAACAGCAATAAAATTATTTGAACAAAAACAAGTACGCTCTATTTGGAATGATAGTGAAGAAAAATGGTATTTTTCGGTAGTAGATACTATAGCAGTACTTACCGAATCGGAAAGACCACGAAAATACTGGAGTGATTTAAAAGCCAAGCTAAAAAAAGAAGGAAGTGAGTTGTCCGAAAAAATCGGACAACTGAAAATGCTTTCATCAGACGGAAAATATTACCAAACAGATATTGCTTGATACAGAGCAATTGTTTCGTTTAATTCAATCAGTACCATCACCAAAAGCAGAGCCTTTTAACCTATGAAAAAGAAGTATTTTAAATTAGTTAATGGAATTCTTTTTATTGCACTACTGTTTATCAATGGGTGGATTTATGTGAACAGAAATAATGGCTATGGATATCAAGCAACCACCAACTACAGCCAACTCTACCAGTTAACCAACTTGCAGCAATGGCAACAAAAATCGCAATACGCCACGCCTAGCGAATTGGTTACCACTCAACAACTACTTTCCGACAGCGTGTTAACCAATAAGAAGGAACCAGACAGTGTTAAAGTTAAAAAAATTGCTGCTTACCTACTTAAAAATTTGAACGATTGCAGAGGAATTCCCATCGATACGATGAACAAGATTAGTCCACTTAACCAGTTTAATTTTGCCATTGCTAAAAAATCGAAAGTTTGGTGTGGCAACTTTGCTGCTATCTTTTCTTACTTTGCCAACAGTGCTGGAGTTTTAACCAGAGCCATAGATTTGAGTAGTTCAACCGATAGTGGTACTGTTACCCACCATAGTTTTAACGAAGTTTTTATAAAAGAAATTAACCAATGGGTTTTGGTAGATTTAACTTCCAACACCCTATTTGTTAAATCGCAACAAGGCAATTTTTTAACGGCGTTAGATTTTTACCATGCTCACCTTACCAACCAACAGCTATTCACCAACAGCTACCAAAACGATAGCATTACAGTGCTTGATTACCAAAAAACCAAACCTTTTTATGAAGAGTATTTTAACCCAAACACCAGTTTTGTTTTTTATTTAAGCACCCAATTTGATAAAAACTTATACGACTTCTCCTCAAAAATTAAACGTTACTTTTCTAAATCTCCTACTTTTTTTACCTATTCTGAAACCAAACCAACCGACAATAAAAAGTTTTACCTTAAACAATTTTACTTTGGCGTTTTATTGTTGTTTTTAGTGTATTGGATAGGCTACACCGCGATAATTTATTACCGAAAAAAATAAGTTTTTTGGGAAAATAAAAAAATGTCAGTTCGAGTATTTTTTGTGGAATGAAATCTTTTTAATGAACGCCAAATAAATTTCACAAAAAATGTATCGAGAACACATTTTCAATGCAATTTTCTTGTTCTCGATACAATCCGTCAACCGACGGATTACTCGAACTGACAAAAATTAGTGTTTAAAAATTAATTACACACAATGGGTTAAAAGATTATATTTGAAGGTGATTAATAAAATAACCCCATGACCAACAAAATAGCAAAACCTTTTTTAAAGTGGGATGGAAAGAAACCCTATTGCCAATTTAGCAGCTCATTTTTCTGCTTAATTTATGGCTGTAAAATTACTTTTAATTCATAAGGTATCACAAACTGGGATACCTTAATTTCAACTACTGCAACAGATGATAGTTTAAGATTTGGTTAACGCTGTGTGGTTTATAAGTCCGAAGTCGCCTTCACTAGTATCCTCCCTTCAAGCTACGAAAAGGAGGGAGGTTGTTGCTGTTTTTAGTGTATTGGATAATTAGCACAGTAATAATTTATTACCGAAAAAAATAAGTTTTTTGGGCATAAATCATCTTCTTTTTTACGACTTAATTATTTGATTATATTTGTAAGAACCGAAAAACACAATGACCAACAAAATAGCAAAACCTTTTTTAAAGTGGGCGGGTGGCAAAACTCAGTTGATTAATGAGATTGAAAAGTCGTTGCCTTACGGGATAACCAATAAAAAATTTACTTATGTTGAGCCGTTTGTTGGAAGCGGTGCAGTACTGTTTTGGATGTTAAACAATTTCCCTAATTTAGAAAAAGCCGTGATTAACGACATTAACGAAGAATTTAAATACTTATAAAATTATCGCATAAAATGAAGCAAAATGAAGCTGTAATCACTACTTTAGAAAAATTAGGAGGAGTTGCTACACTTGGGCAATTAAATCAAGAGGTTTTTAAAATAACTGAGTGTATATGGAAAACAAAAACACCATTTGCAAGCATAAGAAGAATTGTTCAATTAGATAAAAATATATATAAAATAAAACCAGGCTTATACGGGTTATTGAAATTCAAAAAGTTACTAGAAAGTAAAGGAATTATTCAAGAAACTGAAGTAAACAAAGATTCAGAAGAAATTATTGAGTTTAACCATTCATATTATCAAGGTCTAATTTTAACTATAGGTAATTTAAAAGGATTCAAAACCTTTGTTCCTAACCAAGATAAAAATCGTACTTTTTTGAATAGTAAATTGGCTGATGTTAAGACATTGAATATGATTCCTCAATTTTCTTATTCAAATCTTGTAAAGAGAAGCTCAACTATTGATGTTATTTGGTTTAATGAAAGAGAAATGCCTCATTCTTTTTTTGAAATTGAACACTCTACAGATATTCAAAATTCATTACTAAAATTTAATGATTTACAAGATTTTTATTCTCGAATGATAATAGTTGCTGATTTGAAAAGAAAAGATGACTATTTAAACAAAATTAAATATTCCTCATTCAACGACATTAATAAAAACAATAGAGTAACTTTTTTAGATTATGAATCCTTAAGTAAGCAATATGAAAGCATAATTGAACATCAGAAATTCGAGTTTATCATATGAAAAAATATATTTTTATTACCAAAGAAGGAAGCACATTTTCGCCTAATGGAAATGAAATTGAAAATATGCAAGTAATTGGAACAGTTGAAAATATTAACGATGAAAATGAGGCGTTGATTCAATTATTAAAAGAAAATGATTGGATAATTGATGCCGAATTTAATGTAGCAGAATTTATTTGCTATGAATTAAAATAAGGCTTGAAAAAGATTATTTGAGTGATAAAAATCTTCCTGCAATTCCACTATTTTTTAAAGCCATTGCATTTTCACTTCCATAAGCAATAAATACACTTGGAGCACCTGGAGTTCCTCCTTGAATTCCAGAAACATGGTAAAACCTTATTCTCCCTTTAACAAAAAGAATAGCATCTGCATGGTTCCAAATATGTTCAAAAAAACATTTGGTTTCGGTTCTAGCAAATATTAATGCAATTCCATTTCCATGAATTTTTAATTTTTCTAGCCATAACTCCATTCCTTTTCCATAAGGTGGATTGAGGTAAACTCTACCAACCCATTCTTTTGTCAAACCATTTTCTACTGTTGTATAATTTGTTTTGGCATGTAAAAAAGGAGCATCAATCGGACAACAAGGGTCTAAATCAAATACTCCCAGTTTCTTAAC
>CAYHWX010000046.1:23920-28579 GCA_964360245.1 uncultured Vicingus sp. | reverse complement strand
GCAATGGCTTCTGGTACAGGAATTTTTAATCCTGCTGTTGACCCTGCTGGAACATACACATATACCATTATTGATTGTGCAGGAAGTTCTTTAACTGCTGATGTAGTAGTTACCGTTAACCCTACACCAAATGCTGGAACAAACGGAGCAATATCTTTATGCAACACAGATCCTGCTACTAATTTATTTAATCAATTAGGAGGTTCGCCTGATTTGGGTGGAACATGGTCGCCAATTTTAACTTCTGGCACAGGAATGTTTGATCCTACTGTTGACCCTGCTGGAACATACACTTATTCAGTAACCAACTCTTGTGGAACTGTTAGTAGTAACGTTGTTGTAACGGTTACATCATGTACACTTCCTACAGCTGGATACATAGTAAGTGATAGTATTATTTGTGAAGGTGATTGTATCAATTTTACAAATACAAGTTCTGGAGCTACTTCTTGGTTGTGGACATTTAATGGAGGTTCTCCTAGTACCTCTACTAATCAAAACCCAAGTAATATATGTTTTAATACTGCTGGGAATTTTATCATAGAACAAATTGCAACGAATAGCAATGGCTCTGATACTTCAACTTCTACAGTTGTTGTGAACGCTACACCTATTATCAATGCAGGTCCTGATGTAACAATAGAATTAGGACAAAGTACAACCTTAAGTGCAACTGGAACAAACGGGGTTTATACCTGGTCTCCATTTACATGGTTAGATTGTGCAATTTGTGTTAGCCCTATTTCTACTCCAGATGAAACAATTACCTACACTGTTATAGTTGTTGATTCTAATGGTTGTTCTGCATCAGACCAAGTTAGTGTTATTGTAGAATTTGATAATGTAATTTTTGTTCCTAACATTTTTTCTCCAAATGGAGATGGTTTTAACGACATTCTTTATGTAAGAGGTCAAGGTGTAGCATTATTAAATTTCTTTATATACGACAGATGGGGAGAAAAAGTGTTTGAAACAACCACATTAGACAAAGGTTGGGATGGCACATTTAGAGGTAAAAAAATGAACAACGCTGTTTTTGTGTATTACCTTCAAGCTACATTTATTGATGGCACTGAAGCAACTCAAAAAGGAGACATTACTTTAATCCGATAAATTAAAAATTATGAAACGAATTATAACAATAATTTTCTTAATTGGAGCTATTAATATTACTGCTCAAGATATTCATTTTACCATGTACGATGCCATGCCAATAACAACTAACCCTGCAACTGCTGGAGTTTTTAATGGCGATGTAAGAGGGGTAATTAATTATAGAAACCAATGGGCAAGTATAGGAAATCCTTATAAAACTTATTCAGTAATGTTAGATGGTGGGATATTTAAAAACAAATGGAAAAATGGTTATTTAGGTTTGGGACTAAACATTTTTAAAGACGTTGCTGGGCAAACAGATTTTGGTACCACCAAAATATCTTTAGCACTTAACAGTGTTGTTTATTTGGACGACAAAAATTCGGCTGCAGTAGGACTTTTAGGTTCATGGGCACAAAATAGCATGAGTCCTAATAATTTACAATGGGACGAGCAATTTAATGGGCAATATTATGATGCTGCTGCTCCTTCCAATGAATCGATGACATTTGAAAGTGGAAATTATTTTGATTTTTCTGCAGGAGCACTTTGGGCTTATGGAGATGGTGCAAAAACACTAAGTTCGCACGATGAATTTACTATGAGAGCTGGAGTTGCCTTTTACCACGTAACCAAACCAAGTACACAGGTACAATTTGGCGATTTAGATAAATTGTATTCAAAACTTGCTTTTCATGCAGAATCCCACATTGGTGTTGCTAATACAAAATTTGCGTTTAAGCCTAAATTTATAGCATACGTGCAAGGTCCTGCAAGACAATTTACGGGTGGTTTATTATTTAGATACATGCTAAGAGAAGAATCAAAATATACAGGAATATTTAAAGAAATGGCAATTTCTGTTGGTGGTTATTATCGAGTTGGAGATGCTTTTGCTCCTTCTGCAGAGTTTGAAATAGCTAACTTTGCTGTTGGTTTTGCATACGACATGAATATTTCTGATTTAACTGCAGCCACTGGTGGTAGTGGTGGTCCTGAGATTTTTATCAGATTTATTAATCCAAATCCATTTTCTTATGGCAAAGGAACTCGTTCTAGTGCTAGATTTAGATAAATATCTTATATTTAACTAAAAATTTGTAGATAAACCCATAAAACAATAATCAATTTATACTATAATGAAAACTAAAATTCTTTTAATTATCACGCTTACATTAAGTACGTTAGTTACTAGTGCACAAACTACCATCGCATTCAGGAAGAATTATAATCAAGCATTATTTGATTTGCCTGGAAATATAGTAGAAGGACTAACTGCAAATACGTATGTGATGGCAGGTACTAATTTGTCTTTTTTACCAATTTATGGAACTGTTACGCAATTAAACGATACTGGTGCTGTAACTTGGTCGTTCGGTTATTCTGACGGATCTATTGCGTTTCAATTAAATGATATTAAAAAAGATGCAGGAGCTAACCAGTATATTACCTGTGGAGGAAGTGAATCAAATGCAGCTGTTTTTATGGTGTTAGATGCAGCAGGAAATGTTGTAATTTCTAAAAAATTTAAAATTAATGAAGCTGATGGAGCATGGTTTAACAGAGTAATTAAAGCATCTGATGGCGGTTATGTAGCAGTCGGCTATGTAACTGGATATGATCCAGATGGGGCAGGTCCTGAAATAGATTTTAATCCAATAAATTATATCGATAACAATGGAGACCCTCAAACGGAATATATTGGTTCTCCTTTAATTGTAAAGTTAGATGCAAGTGGAAATCATGTGTGGCATAAAGTTTTTAGATATTATATAGGAGCAAATGTTCCAGCTAACAGAATATATAATGATGCTAGTTTTGTTGATGTAGCTGAAGTGAGCGATGGTTATGTTGCAGTTGGAAGTTATGATGTTAACCAGCATTTATCTGCCGCTAATTCTGATGGTGATGATGCAACACCAACGGATGCATTAATATTAAAAACTACTACTGCTGGGGTTATTACCTATCACAAACAAATTGATAATCCTGATTCATCTCCTACTCAAAACAGTAAATATTTATCGGCAATTAATACTACAAGTGCTGGAGCTATAATAGTTGCTGGGTCTGATAACACAAAAGAATTAATTCAAAAATATGTTGGTCCAGGTGGGTTTTCACAAACTTTTAGTCGTTTGTTTACCTATCCAGGATTTCTTAGTGTAGTTGATATTTCTCAAATTTATGAAGTAAATTCAGGCACAGATTTAGCCACCATGTCGATGTATATACAACCTACTGGATTTGTTTTTTCAAATGCAATCCATAGAGTTAACCCAACCGCTACATCAAATATTTGGGCAAAAAGGTATGATTTTAACCTTATTTCAATACTTCCAAGAGGAGGTAAAACATCTGATAACGGATATATTTCTATGTCAATGACCGCTGGTGGGGCCGATTACGATTACCACGTTATCAAAACAGATCCTACTGGAGATACTCCGCTAACCGGATGTCCTCCAATTTCTTTTTCACCTTCGGCATCTGCTGGACCAACTACAGCATCAGATCCATCCTATATGTCATGGTCAGGTACTCCTGGAGCAAATGCACTAGCTATTATTAAATCAGCTATTTCACCAACACCTTCTTATGTTTGTACAAAAATTGCTTGTATTCCACCATTAGAGGCTACTACTGTTACAGCAACCCCATCAACAATATGTGCAGGAGATCCATCTACAATAACAGCCAGTGGTCCAAGCTCTGGCGTTTCTTACCAAGTGTGGACAGCACCAAGTGGAGGTACAAATTTAGGAACAACGCCACTTATTGTTTCTCCAGGATCAACAACTACTTATTATATACAAACGGTAAACAATTCCGACCCACTTTGTATAAGTGCAACTAGAATACCTGTTACGGTTACAGTAACTCCGAGTGTTACCCCAACTTTTACAGCAGTAGCACCAATTTGTAGTGGAGGAGCATTAGCACCTTTGCCTACAACTTCTAATAATGGAATAACAGGAACATGGTCGCCAGCTATCAACAATACTGCTACAACAACTTATACCTTTACGCCAACAGTGGGTCAATGTGCAACTACTACAACATTAACTATTACTGTTAACACTCCTGTAACACCAACCTTTACAGCAGTAGCACCAATTTGTACTGGCGATCCATTAGCACCTTTGCCTACAACTTCTAATAATGGAATAACAGGAACATGGTCGCCAGCTATTAACAATACAACAACTACAACTTATACCTTTACGCCAACCGTAGGACAATGTGCTACAACAACAACTTTAACAATAACAGTAAATTCTTCTCCGACAACACCAACTTTTACTGCAGTTTCCCCAATATGCAGTGGAGGAGCATTAGCAGCATTACCAACAACTTCTAACAATGGAATAACAGGAACATGGTCGCCAGCTATCAATAATACAGCAACTACCACTTATACTTTTACGCCAACGGCAGGACAATGTGCAACCACCACCACCATGACCATCACCGTTAATCCGAATGTTACTCCAACCTTTACAGCAGTGGCACCAATTTGTAGTGGAGATGCTTTAGCTGCTTTACCAACAACTTCCAACAATA
>CAYHWX010000046.1:0-23820 GCA_964360245.1 uncultured Vicingus sp. | reverse complement strand
ATTACTGTAAATGCACCAACAACACCAACCTTTACAGCAGTTGCACCAATTTGTAGTGGAGATGCTTTAGCTGCTTTACCAACAACTTCCAACAATAGTATAACAGGAACATGGTCACCAGCAATTAACAATACAACAACTACAACTTATACGTTTACACCAACTATAGGACAATGTGCAACGACCACCACGATGACCATTACTGTAAATGCACCAACAACACCAACCTTTACAGCAGTTGCACCAATTTGTATTGGAGATACATTAGCTGCTTTACCAACAACATCAAACAATGGAATAACTGGAACTTGGTCGCCTGCAATTAACAATACTGCTACCACAACATATACTTTTACGCCAACAGTAGGACAATGTGCTACCACAACAACTATGACCATTTCTGTAAATTCTAGCCCTGTCACTCCAACCTTTACTGCGGTGGCACCAATTTGTAGTGGAGATATTTTAGCTGCTTTACCAACAACATCGAACAACAGCATAACAGGAACTTGGTCGCCTGCAATTAACAATACTGCTACCACAACATATACTTTTACGCCAACTTTAGGACAATGTGCTGACACAACAACAATGACCATCACTGTTAACCCGAATGTTACTCCAACCTTTACAGCAGTAGCACCAATTTGTAGTGGTGATGTTTTGAATGCGTTATCAACAACTTCTAACGATGGAGTAACAGGAATTTGGTCGCCAGCAATTAACAATACTGCTACCACAACTTATACTTTTACTCCAACGGCAGGATTGTGTGCAACTACAGTAACTATGACCATTACTGTAAATCCGTTACCTACAATTACTATAACTGGAAACAATACTTTATGTAATGGAGATTCTACTTTACTTACAGTTGGCGGTGGAATAAATTATAGTTGGAGCACGAGCGACACTACTTCTATAATTAGCGTTAATCCTTCTTCTACAACTACTTATAATGTAACTGGAACAGATGCTAATGGATGTAGCAACGTAAATCAAATTACAGTTACAGTAATAACTCCTCCAACTGCTGCTATTACAGGAACAAGTACAATATGTTTTGGTAGCTCAGTGGTGCTAACAGCTTCAGGAGGAGGTTCTTATTTTTGGAATACTGGAGATACAACAACAACAATAAATGTAAGCCCAACCGATACTACCAGTTATACTTTAATAGCTTCAATTGGTAGTTGTTCCGACACAACCACTTATACCGTTATTGTTAACCCTTTACCATTAATAACTGTGTCACCAAGTCCTGATACTACACTAATTTTAGGACAAACAGTCGATTTACTTGCATCTGGTGGAACAACGTACTTATGGACGCCAACTGATTATTTAAGTTGTAGCATCTGTGCCAATCCAACTGCAACACCAGAACAGACAACAACATACTGTGTTTCAACAACCAATAATGGATGTATCAACTCTTCATGTGTAACTATTTTTGTTGATATAGTTTGTGGGGAAGTTTTTGTCCCTACTGCATTTTCTCCAAATGGCGATGGCAGTAATGATTGTTTAATGGTTTACAACAATTGCGTAGAAACCATGGTTTTTAAAGTTTATGCCCGATGGGGTGAAGTTGTTTTTGAAACAACAGATGTTGAGCAATGTTGGGATGGCTCTTTTAATGGTAAAGACTTAAATAATGCTGTGTTTATCTACACTTTAGAGGCAACACTTATTAATGGGGAGCAAATTTCTTTAAAAGGAAATGTATCACTAATTCGATAAAATAAATGAAATTAACATCGCTAATAATAAGTATATTCATTTTTGGCAATTCGTTAGTTGCTCAAGAAAATGTGGAGTTCATCAAATCAAATTTTAAATCTGATGCAGAAGGGTTTAAAACAGCAATGAAACATTATCAAGAAGGTAATATTAAATATTATGGTTTTTTTTATAACAAAGCATTGAATGAATTTTTAGCAACCAATAAATTTAACCCTGACAATTCCGAATTAAATGCTAAAATTGGAGATTGTTATTTGAATTCTTCTGATAAATCGAAAGCAACAGAATATTTTGTAAAAGCATATTCGTTAAACAAAGATCTTGATGGTTATTATCTTTTTATGATGGCTAAAGCTTATCATATCAACAATGATTTTGATAATGCCATTAAATATTATCGTTTAGCAAAAACCAATAACAGTAAAATTGATGTTAAAGTTTTAGACGAAGTTGACAAAAAAATAAAAGAATGTACTTACGCCAAAAAATTAATTAAAACTCCTATCAATGTAAAAATTGATAATTTAAATGAAGCCATAAATTCTGAATATGAAGAGTATGTTCCTGTTATTAATGCTGATGAGTCAGAAATTTTCTTTACCTCAAGAAGACCTGAAACAACAGGTGGAAAAGCTGATTTAGCCATTGGAGATTTTTTTGAAGATATTTATTATTCTAAAAAAGAGAATGGAATATGGACGATAGCAGAAAACATAGGAGCTCCAGTTAATT
This sequence comes from uncultured Vicingus sp., assembly GCA_964360245.1. Taxonomy (GTDB): domain Bacteria; phylum Bacteroidota; class Bacteroidia; order Flavobacteriales_E; family Vicingaceae. The sequence goes on along the minus strand of CAYHWX010000046.1, from coordinate 21,342 downwards.
GTGAATTTCACGATGCTACGGTCGGCTTGTCGTTAGATGGGCAAAAATTATTTATTTATAGAGATAACAAAAAGGGAGATGGAAACATCTATGTTACTGAGAAAAAAGGAAATACATGGTCTGAACCAACCGAACTTCCAGAACCTATCAATTCAAAATATCAAGAAACTTCCGCTTGCTATTCGTTCGATGGGAACACCATTTATTTTGTAAGTAATCGGCCAAATGGACAAGGGGGGAAAGACATCTACAAAGCAACAAAAGATAAAAAAGACAGTTGGGGAAATTTAGAAAACCTTGGTCCAATAATCAATACAACAGAAGATGAAGATGCTATTTTTTTACACCCTGATGGTAAAACGTTGTATTTTAGTTCAAAAGGTCATAACACCATGGGAGGATATGATGTTTTTAAAAGTACGAATGAAAAAGGCAGATGGAGTACGCCAGAAAATATTGGATATCCAGTAAACACTGCTGATGATGATGTTTGTTTTGTGCTTACTGCTAGCGGAGACTATGGTTATTATACCTCTGTTAAAGCTGATGGAAAAGGGAAAAGAGATATTTATAGAATCGCTTTTATTGATGAAATAAATAAACCAAAATTAACCTTATTAAAAGGGGTTATTTCTGACAGAAAAACTGGAGAGCCACTGTTGGCATCAATAGAAATTTATGACAATGATGAAGATAAATTAATAGGAGTATTTGAATCTAATAGTGCTTCTGGGAAATATATGGTTTCATTACCAGCGGGTCGTAACTATGGAATAAGCGTTAAAGCTACTGGGTATTTATTTTATTCCGAAAACTTTAACATTCCTAACGATGCTGCTTTTCAAGAGATAGAAAAAAATGTGAAGTTGGATAAATTGGAAGTAGGTAAAAAAGTAGTTCTTAAGAATATTTTTTACGATTATAATGAAGCGTCATTAAGAACATCTTCTTACAACGAATTAAACAAAGTAATAGAATTATTGAATGCCAATCAAAAAATGAAAGTAGAATTATCTGCTCATACCGATTCTAGAGGTAGCGATGCTTATAATGACAAACTTTCTCAGGCTAGAGCTCAATCATGTGTTGATTATTTAGTAGGCAAAGGAGTAGATAAAAGTAGGCTAGTGGCAAAAGGTTATGGCGAAAAACAATTGATTGTTTCAGATGCAGAAATAGATAAATTGACTTCAGAAGTAGTTAAAGAAGAAGAACATCAAAAAAACAGGCGAACAGAATTTAAAATTATAGCAAATTAATAAACCACATTATGAAAAAGATAATCATTATATTCATAGTTATTGTAGTAACCAAAATTGGATTTTCTCAAGACATCCATTTTTCCCAAACTTACATGACACCTTTAGAGTTGAACCCTGCTAATGCTGGAACAGAATTCGATATGAGAGCCATCTTAAACTATAGAACTCAATGGAGTAGTGTTTCTTCAGCACCATATGTAACAATGATGGCTGGGTATGATATGAATTTTAATAAATCAAGCCAAAAAACAGGCTATTTTGCAGGCGGTATCTTCTTTTATAATGATAAAGCCGGTGATTCTGAAATGAGTCAAACCAATGCCAACCTGTGTGTTGCTTACCACGTTAATTTAGATGATAACAATACGTTAGGATTGGGAGTGCAAGGAGGATATTTTCAACGATCTATCAATTATTCTAGTCTAAAATGGGGTAGTCAATACGATGGTTATCAATACGATTCTCAGTTAAGTACAGGGGAAACAGAAAGTGACTTATCTGTTGGAGCGCCAGATTTTTCTTCGGGACTAACTTGGACTTACAGAAAAGGAGAGCGTTATATGACAGGAAATGATCAATTATTACTCATTTCAGGCGTTTCAATTCAACACATTAACAAACCTAAAACAGAATTACGAGCCATTGTGGACGACCCATTATACTATAGATGGGTAGGGCATATAACAGGAATTATTGGAATTCCTAATAGCCCAATGTCAATTTTACCGTCCGCAGTTTACCTATATCAAGGTAGTTTAAGTGAAATAATGTTAGGTGCTAATATAGGATATCGATTTAAAGAAGCATCAAAATATACAGGTAATTTAAAAGGCGGAACTATTGGTATCGGTGCTCAGTATAGATTAAAAGATGCTTTTATCATCACCTCATTTTTAGAAATTTCAAATTATACATTGGGTGTTAGTTATGATTTAAACACTTCTGATTTAAGTAACGCATCTAAAAGTTTTGGAGCATTTGAAGTTGCCTTAAGATACGTATATCCAAATCCATTTAGTACTGGAAGAAGTTCAGCAAGATTTAAGTAGAAATTTTTATTATTAGTGGTATTAGTTTAAAAAGTCATGTAATAATTACGTGACTTTTTCATTACCCAATAACAACCCCAATAATTTAGTAGTAGCCAAAGCATCTCCAGCAGCTCGATGTCTGTCTCCTTCTGGAATAATTATTCCTAATTCTTCACATAAATTTCCTAAGCTATAGGAAGTCGCATTAGGAAGATGTTTTTCACTTAATTTTACGGTACAAGCTTTTGGTTCATCAAACTCATAACCTGCATTTTTTAACTCCATTTTCAAAAATTTGTAATCGAAATCTACATCGTGGGCAACAAAAATTTTCCCTTTGACTAATGCTACTATTTTTTTTGCTACATCTTTAAATTTAGGAGCATCCTTTACAGCATTGTTAGAAATTCCAGTGAGCTTTGTAACGTACCAATCAATAGTTGTTTCAGGGTTGATAAGTGTTGCAAACTCGTCAATAATTTTTTCGCCATCATAAATATAAATAGCAATTTCTATAATTCTTCCTTTTATATGGTTGCCACCTGTGGCTTCAATATCGACAACTGCGTACACGATGTAAAGTTACATTAAAAATTTATTTTTAGTATCGTTATTTGTTGTAAAATCACAAGTAGTTTTTCCAAACCATTGGTAACGATTTTTTGCAACAAAATCATAAACGGAATCTCTTAAAAAAACAGGTACTAAATTAAAACCCACCATCATAAACCATCCACCACTCAAGTATTTTGATATTTCTAATGCAGCCTGAGACTTGATAAAAACTTTACCCTTTTTAATCAAAATAATAGAATCTAATGTTGCTGGAATTTGATGTTGTAACTTTAGCGTAGTTCCTATTTCGGAGTTTAAAGAGGCAAATTTAAATACATTCTGTTTATCTCTTTTCAACACAAAATTTACCCAGTAATTGCAAAAATTACAATCGCCATCAAAAAGAATGATATTTTTTTTGCTATTCATTTTTTCAAAGTTAGCCATCACTTTCCAACTTTATGAACTTTTAACTTTACAAACTTTATTACTACAACCAACAAACTTATATTTGCAAAAAAATCTACCATGGAAATAGGACTAAGAAAAAACCGAAAAACAACTGAAATTAGAGATGCCGTAAGAGAAACTCATTTAAAAGTTTCCGACTTTATTTACCCTCTTTTTATTGAAGAAGGCACAAACATTAAAAAAGAAATTGTTTCGATGCCCGGAATTTTTCGCTATTCGCTCGATCAAATCAATGATGAATTACAAGAAGTGGTTGATTTAGGAATAAAATCTGTACTACTTTTCGGAATACCTTTGCACAAAGATGCCGAAGGTTCCGAAAGTTGGAACGACAAAGGAGTGATTCAAGAAGCCATTCGTTACATCAAAAAGAATTTTCCTACCCTTCAAGTAATCGCTGATGTTTGCTTCTGCGAATACACCAGTCACGGGCATTGTGGCGTTTTGTGTGGACACGATGTTGACAATACCTTAACGTTAGTGAATACACGAAAACAAGTTCTAGCACAGGCAAAAGCTGGAGTGGATATGGTTGCTCCATCAGGCATGATGGATTTTGTAGTGCGTGAAATTAGAGATGAGTTAGACAAAAATGGATTTCAACATATTCCAATAATGGGTTATTCGGTAAAATATGCTTCGGCTTATTACGGTCCGTTTAGAGATGCAGCCGATTCTGCCCCTAGTTTTGGCGATAGAAGAACCTACCAAATGGATTCTGCCAACCGATTGGAAGCCATTAAAGAAGCTCAAGCAGATGTGGATGAAGGTGCTGCAATTTTAATGGTTAAACCCGCTTTAGCATACTTAGACGTAATTAGAGAAGTAAAAAATAAATTTAATTTACCATTAGCTGCTTACAATGTGAGTGGAGAATATTCCATGATTAAAGCTGCTGGCAAAAATGGTTGGATTGACGAAGAACGTGTAATGATGGAAACTTTGCTAGGTATCAAAAGAGCTGGTGCAGACATTATTATTACGTATTTTGCTAAAGATGCAGCTAAGATATTAAGACAATAGACCTTAAGAATAAAGAATAAAATGAACAATACAAAATCACAAGAATTATATAACAAAGGTTTGAAACACATGGTTGGAGCAGTAAATTCTCCGGTACGTGCGTTTAAATCGGTTGGTGGAAATCCATTGTTTATGGCACGAGCACACGGCTCAAAAATTTACGATGTTGACGGAAACGAATACATTGATTTAGTGTTATCGTATGGCCCCATGATTTTAGGTCATGGCAATAATAAAGTGATTGAAGCTGTTCAAAAACAAGTTTGTACCGGTTTTAGCTTTGGAGCAAGCACCGAAAATGAAATTGTTTTAGCCGAAATGGTTTGCAATGCTTTTTCAGGAATGGACAAAGTTCGTTTCGTCAACTCAGGAACAGAAGCGATTTTAAGTGCCATTCGTTTGGCAAGGGCTTTCACCAATAAAAACCATATTTTGAAATTTGCAGGTTGTTATCACGGTCATTCCGATGCGTTGTTGGTAGCTGCTGGTTCAGGTTTAGTTACTTACAGTTTACCTGGAAGTGCAGGAGTTCCTGCAGAAGCTGTAAAAAACACCTTAATTGCTGAGTATAACAATATTGATTCGGTTAAAAAACACCTAACTGAATGCAACGATATTGCTGCCGTTTTTATAGAACCTATTGCAGGAAACATGGGAGTTGTTTTACCAACCGATGCCTTTATTAAAGAACTAAGAAAAATCACCAAAGAAGCAGGTATTTTATTGGTTATTGATGAAGTAATGACTGGATTTCGTTCAAAATTTGGCGGTGCTCAGGAATTGTTAGGTATTGAAGCCGATATTACTTGTTTAGGAAAAGTAGTTGGTGGTGGGTTCCCTGTTGGAGCTTATGGAGCTAGAAATGAAATTATGAATAGAATTTCTCCTTTGGGAGATGTTTATCAGGCAGGTACTTTATCAGGAAACCCTGTAGCAATGGCTGCCGGTATTTCTACTTTAACTGAATTAAAAGCTCAAAATCCGTACGACAAGTTTAACAAACAGGCTGAACAACTTGAAAAAGCATTGTTGGATGCAGCAGCCGAAAATGGAATTGATTTAACTGTGAATAGATTTGGTTCAATGATTAATCCGTTTTTCAGCAAAAAAACGATAACCAATTTTACGGAAGCCCAAGAATGCAACACCGAACAATTTACTAAATTCTTCTGGGGTTTAATAGAAAATGGTATTTACATTCCACCAAGTCAGTTTGAAGCATGGTTTTTAAGTTCTGTAATTTCTGATGAAGACATGCAAAAAATCGAAAATGGAATCCGAAATGCAATGAAATTGGTGTAGAGATGGACGATTGTCCGTCTTAAATTAGATACATTAAAAAGACGCACAATTGTGCGTCTCTACAAAAAATAAAAAAACAATGACAAAATTCAACGATAATTTTTTAAGAGCTTGCAGAATGCAAGAAACAGCATACACTCCGCTTTGGCTTGCCAGACAAGCAGGGCGATTCCAAAAAGAATACAGAGTAATAAAAGAAAAATACAGCTTAATAGAAATCAGCACCATTCCGGAGATTAGTGCAGAAGTTACCATGATTCCTGTAAACAATTATGAGGTTGACTCTGCCATTGTGTTTTCAGACATATTAATTCCATTAGGACCAATGGGAATTAGTTTTGAATACAAAAAAGGGTACGGCCCACTCATTCACAATCCCATAAAAACGGTTGCAGATGTGGAGAAACTAAAAGTGGTTGACCCTGCAACTGAAATGTGGTACACTGGAAAAGCGTTAAACATTTTAAAAGCTCAATTAAATATCCCTTGCATTGGTTTTGTTGGAGCCCCTTTTACTTTGGCTAGTTACATGATTGAAGGTGGTCCTTCGAAAAATTATGAAAAAATGAAGGCTTTTATGTACAATGAAACTAAAGCTTGGCATTTGTTAATGGACAAACTAAGTACTGTAATGGGGAATTACCTCAACTTTCAAATTGAAAGTGGAGCTATGGTGGTTCAAATTTTTGACAGTTGGGTAGGTGCTTTAGATATTGATGATTACGATGAATATGTTTATCCTCATGTGGAAAAAATGATTCAAATAATTAAAGAAAAAAATCCTACAACCCCAATAATTTCAATGGGTGTCAATTCTGCACATTTAATACCAAGTTTAAGAAAAGCAAAACCAGATGTGATTTCGTTAGATTGGAAAACCGATTTAGCTAAAACATGGAAGGGATTGAACTACGAAGTTGCCGTTCAAGGAAACTTAGACCCCACAGCTTTGTTTGCCGATTGGAGTATCATCGAAGCCAAAACCAAAAAATTATTAGATTCGGTAAAAGGTAAACCTGGTCATATTTTTAATTTAGGGCACGGAATTTTACCAGAAACTTCGGAAGAAACAGTAAAACGACTGTGTAAGTTTGTACATGATTATACCAGAAAGTAAGTTTTATTCTTGCGAAATAAATTCTTCCATTTTATCCAACTTTTCTGAAGTGTATTCTCCAGAGGTGATATAAACAATTTTACCTGTTTTATCCAACACAAAAAAATAAGGAATATCTTTATTGGTGAGGGATAATTTTTCTCTGTATTCTTTGATGCTTCCTTTATAAAAAAGCACATGAGGAGCAAGTTTAGGGTCTAATTCTTTTTTAGATTTTTCCATAACCGATTGATAAGCACCTTGTTTGATGCCAGAAAACATAGGAATAAAAAAAAGATTCACATCATAATCTATCGGTATAAAAGTTTTTTTATCAATAAACAAATCGTAAACAGGCACCAACCAACTTTCCAAATCTTCTTCCGATTTTTTTGACCAAGCCAACCCTACCAACGTAAATTTTCCTTTTATGTCATTAGGTATAGTAACCATTTTGTTAGTTAATGATTCCCCTTCTATGGTTGGAAATACTTCTCCTTTTTGTGCCTTTCCAATTGTAAATGCCAACAAAAATGATAATAAAAAAATAGGCTGTAAATGGCTCATGGTAGAATATATTTTAACTGTAAAATTACGATTAATGTGACAGATAAAAAGTCGTTCCGGGTACTTGTGATAAAAAATTAGAGGGACAACTGTAAAACGACCTAATGAAGATTATGGTTTAATTTTAACCAAGTTTAGGAAACATAAAAAGGATGAAGAAAAAGATAACTGGAAAATTAAATGGAAATTTTATTAAGGTTTAATAATAATTGAATAAATTCGTAGTCAACTATTTATACTCATCATGGTCAAAACAAAATTAGTTTTAATAATTACCTTAACAATAGTATTTTTTTCATTTACTGGTGATAAAGCTGCATATAAAATATATTCTGAGAAAGGTGGAAAATCTTCCTACGAAAAAATATTAAAAGAAGCTGAAAATGCAGATATTATTTTTTTTGGAGAACTACATAATAATCCTATCAATCATTGGTTAGAATTAGAATTAGCTAAAGATGTGTTTTTTCAAATCAATGATAACTTAGTTTTAGGCGCTGAAATGTTTGAAGCAGATGACCAAACAACTATCAACGAATATTTAGGTGGCAAACATTCTTTTGATACTTTTAAAAGTGAAGTTAAAGTTTGGCCAAATAACACAACAGACTATCAGCCATTAATGGATTTTGCAATGAAAAACCAACTTACTTTTGTCGCAACTAATGTTCCTAGAAGATATGCTAACATTGTTTATAAGACTGGATTTAAAGGGTTGGCAAGTATAAGTGATGAGGGGAAAAAATGGGTAGCTCCACTTCCAATCAAATACGATAAAGATTTACCAGGATATAAAGAAATGGTTGAGATGAGCGGTGGACATGGAGGAGAAAATTTACCAATGGCTCAAGCCATTAAAGATGCTACTATGGCTCATTTCATTTTAAAAAATTGGAAAAAAGGTCAAACATTTATTCATTACAACGGAACCTACCATTCTAATAATTTTGAAGGAATTATTTGGTATTTAAAACAGCAAAACCCCGATTTGAATATTCTTACTATTGCATCTGTTGAACAATCAAAAATTGATTCTTTAGCTGAAGAAAATATGGGGTTAGCTAATTTTATTCTTTGCACACCAGAGTCGATGACTAAAACGTATTAGTTCTATAAAGAGAAAATTAATGACAATAAAAAAGCCGCTACTTCAGCGGCTTTTTAATGCAATTTTTAGAGACTTTATTCAACAAATAATTTAGTTGAATATTCGAACCCTTTAGCTTGTAATTTAACAAAATACACACCAGCATTTAAATTAGAAATATCTAATTGATTAGTGGTACCATTAGCGATTAATTGTTCTTTTAAAACAACTTCTCCAATAACATTATAAACTGATAAGTCTGTAGTTAACCCAGTTAAAGGCAAGCTAATGTTTAACACATCAGAAGTTGGATTAGGATAAACAGAAACAGTGTTACTGTTAAGTGTTTCGGTAACTCCAACAGGCAAGCAATAAATTACATTACCATTAAAGTTTCTAGGAGAAAAAGTAACAGCAAAAGGATATCCGCCACCATTACCTTCTTTAAGTGTAATATTTACATCAGAAGCCCATGTGTTTCCTACAGCAGTACCGTTGGTATAGCTAAAAGTAGTTCCAGAAGTATTTGCAGTAACATAAAATGCGTGAGTAGAACCAGAACTCATAGGATAAGCAATATCAACAGGAACTTCAACAGGAACGCCTGGTCCTGCACCAGTAATAGCACCAGAACCAACAAGAGTCCATCCAGCAGAACTTGATTCAAAACCTACAAATGAACCTGTTCTTGCATAAATTTCGATAGTAGCACTTGTTGTTACAGTAACAGCAAATGTTTCAATAATAACATTATTAGTTGCTGTAATATCAAACATATTACCATCAAAGCTATTACCACCTGCAGCAGGTGCGTTTAATACATTGGTACAAACAGCCATAACACTTTGTTCTCCATCATTAGAAACAACATCTCCAGGTTGAGTTTGTTTTAATACTACTTGAATTTCATCCGAAGAAAGTGTTTTTGTGCTTATTTGCTCATCAGTTTGTGCAAAAGTTGTAAAACTAATAGCTACAATTAAACCCAAAGCAAAAAATCGAGTGTAAAGTTTTTTCATAATTTTATTTTTTTAGTGAATATTATACCAAAACTAAATCATTTAACAGTAATAAAAAAATATTTTATTTTATGATTTCAAAATCGGGTAATTCTACTACTTCTTCTTTGTCTTTTATTTCGGCATCCAAGTATTTCGCTTCAACACCAGAGGCAATAGTAAAAGTGGTGTCTTTTGAATAAACAAAAATGGTATAATTTCCTTTTCTCAAATGTTTAAATTCAAAAACTCCATTGGGGTCTGTAGTAATTTTGTCATCATAAAAGTTATTGTCGCCATAAATGATATATACATCCTCATCGGGAGCGTAATATTCAGAGAGAAGTTGAGTAAATGATGCATTGTAATTTTTAGCATGAACTTTACCCGTAATCGACGCTCTACCTCCTTCACCTTCTTCTTTAGAACAAGAAGAAATTATTAGCGTTATTAATGTTAGTGCAATTATTAATTTATTTTTCATTAGTAAAAGATTTAAAGCATTGTAAATTTTATTGTTTTAGAAAAAGCGTCAGACGTAAACTCAATAAAGTAAGTTCCTGCTGCTAAATGATATTGTTGTTTGGTAAAAGTAATCGTAAAATGTCCTGCTACGTGAAAAGAAGAGTGGGGAATTATCTCTTTGATAACTTTTCCATCGACTGCTAAAATTTTTATGGAAAGTTGTTGTTCGTTAGGTACTTCATAACTAATATTAACAGTATTGTTTGCTGGATTAGGATAAATAGTTAATTGATAGTCTAACGTATTAAAATAGGCTGTAAATTCATCATTTGTAGCAACATTGGTGGTTAAAGAAACTTCATTTTTAGTGGCTAAGTTAGTAGTAATAGACTCCCATCGATTAAAGGTAAAACCTGGATTTGGAAGAGCAGTTATGGTAACGGGAACTCCATCAAAATAAACCCCTGCCCACGGTAATTGATCAGGAACAATTGTGTTAATTTTTATCAACCCAGCACCTTCGGGTTGCACTTTTAACGCAATGTCAACTTGTTTAACTAAATTAAAATCTGTTTCTAAATGGTTACGAACATAAGAAAGGCGTTGCTGCATAAACGACAACATGCTGTCTATTGCAATTTTCCAAGATGGCACATCAATGCTGGTTGCTACCCATAAGGATGGAAAAAGCTCTATTGGTCCTGCCCATTTATTAAAATGTCTTGCCATTTCGGGTTCTAAATCATCTGCCATTGTTTTTGCAATTGCATTAACTCTATCGGGTTGAAAAGTAGTGTTCATTAAATCTGCATATCGATTAATAAAATAATTTTTGTAACGAACATTCTTTAAAATATTTTGAAGAATTAATACATGAGGGTTTATTGCCGCTGGAGCGTTAATTAATGTTCCCATGTAATCATAAGATGCATTTGTTAAAGTTCCAAATAATCCAGTTCCTAAATCGGTATCCCAAAGTACATATCGCCACTTTCCGACAGGATTATTTACTCTCCAAAACTTGATGTTATTGCTGGTGGAATCGGTCAACCAATCCACATTTCCATAATACAATTCAGAAACAAAATAGTCTGTAAAATTATTAATGTCTAAACTATCACCAACTTTAGCATAGTTCGAATCGATACTAATATCATTGGATATCATAAAAATTGCCAAATTAATGTATCCTGTATTGGAGCCTTCAATGATATCTCCACTAAAGCGAAGGTAATCTATGGAACCTTCTTTTACTTCGCTATGATTGTTATAAATAAAACGATCATCCTGAACTTCTCTCATTCCATAGACTCCCCAATAATCCCCATTTAAAAACAACACACAGGGTTCGTATGCCATATAATCTAATTTTAATTCACGAACAACCCTCAACATAAAAGCATCTCTAAAATGAACAGTATTGTAATCTATACCAGCATTTCGTAAATTAAAATTTTTAATCTTGTTGATGTAAGGTTTTTCGGGAAACAAACTGTAATTAATCCATTTATCATTGTAATCATCTTTGGCTAAAATTCTGAAACTTTTTTGAGGAAAAGATTTAGAATAATTACCATGAATTTTAAGTCCGATGTCTAAATCAAATCCAAGATTTTTATTTCTATCAAAATATTCAACGTGAGCTTCTTTTTCCCAACCTTTCCAAAAGTTAGCTCCTAAAAATGGGTAGTTGATAGAATCGGCAAAAGGACCCATTACATATAAACCAGTATAATGACTCCACAAATTTGCTGGTGCAGTAGTGATAGAAACAACAGGAAGTTGAATATTTTCATTAATAAAATAAGTAGAAGTAACCGTATTGCTTGGTAATAAATTGGGATTGCTAGGAAAGAATTTGGCTTTTAAAATAGCGTTTGAATCGATGGAGATACTTCCTGTATATAAATTGAGTGCACTTGGGGTAGGAATATCCCCATTGGTTGTATAATAAATATTTCCTGTTTGTGAATTGGTAAGTTGGGTGGTTTGTGGAGTTTGATAAAATCCTGCTTTTAAAGTAAAAACAGGTTCGCTGGCATAATCACTAAAACAATTTGCTAAAACATTTGTGGTGTCTGGTGTTGGGGTGTCAAATAAGCACCATTCTGGAGCTCCATCTGTAATTCTTCCTCTTGAATTATTGGTAGAAACTTCATCCATAATTACTTCATCTATTTTTACCCCATTATTATCCAACAATTTTATCCGAAATGGAGAACTGGAAATATTAAAATTGGTATGTAAATTATTATTTTCTACTGGAAATGGGAAAAAAGTAATGGTTGTATCTTTTATGCCTAATAATAAATACGGTCTAATGGTTAAGTCAGATAAATCGCCAACAAAGTTATGCACTTGAATTGCAAATGTATTTACTCCGTTTACTTTAGCAGCATTGAGTGTGGCATTATCAATAAAATAAAACTCTAAATTTCCTCCTTGGTATTGATGGGCTTCGTGTTCATCATAAGCCAACTCATTATACAATGGTGGAATACCTTTTACACCGATGTTGTTTCTTTTAATTTCCACCCCATTTAAGTAAGCAACAAAAGCATCGTCATAATCAACAGCAAAAAGAGCTACAGCAATGTTTGAAGTATCGGTTAAGGTAAAATCTGTTCTTAAAAAACACGATATTGTTGGAGGAATAATTGTTGAATCGTCGCCATCTCCATACCCAATTCCGCCCTGACCAGAATTCCAGGGAGTTGAATTAAAAGTGGGTAAATTCCAGTTGGAGGGTGGTTGCGAGCTGCCAACAAAAAATTTCCAAAAAATTTCGGGATAAACGGGTACTTCCCAATGATCGAAAACCAAGTTTCTATTTTTTTCTGACGCAAAAACAGTGAGGTGTTTTCCTGGTTGAATATAAATAAAAGGGAAGGTCCATACGATTTCACTTTCTTCACGCCGTGCTAATTGATATCCTTCTAAATTAACTGCTAAAGTTCCTTTGTTGTACAACTCTATCCAATCTGGATAATCTCCATCTTCATCGACATAACCAGTGTTTTGAGCACTCGATATTTCGTTGATTACTATTTGCCCGAACAAAACAGTAGAAGAACTCAAGAATATGAAAAGCAAAAAATTTCTCATGCAATTTATTATCAACTAGCAAATAAAAGTAAGAATTTTTTTTAATCTATTCATTCATTGGATGACTTTAAGTCATCCAATGAATTGACAATAAATTTAATTAGCTTGCAGCAATTGTTCTAAATTCTCATTACTTTTTTCCCAATCCAACATTGCTTTTTCTAACGCTACTTTAGCTTGATTATATTGTACTAATAATTCATCAGAATAAGAGCCAGGGTTCATCAATTTAGTATTGAGATTATCGATATTACCTTCCAATTTTTCAATTTCTTTTTCTAAGTTATTAATCTTATTCTGAACTTTTCGAATGTCTTTTTCTAACTGTTTACGCTCTTCGTAAGTCAGTTTGTTTTCTGATTCTGATTTCTCTTTTTTAACAACCACTTTTTCTTTTTGCTCAAATTCTCTAATGGTTGTTGCTTTTTTGCTTTGAAGAAATTCATAAACTCCACCTAAAAATTGTTTTACTTTTCCATTGCTAAACTCATACATTTCAGAAACTAATCCATCCAAAAAATCCCTGTCGTGAGAAATGACAATTAACGTGCCATCATATTTTAACAAAGCTTGTTTCAACACATCTTTAGATTTAATGTCTAAGTGATTGGTAGGTTCATCTAAAACCAACAAATTAACAGGTTCTAACAACAATTTACACAAAGCAACTCTTGCTCTTTCTCCACCCGACAAAACCGATATTTTTTTATCAATTTCGTCTTCTCCAAACAAAAAAGAACCTAACAGCATTCTTACTTTTTTACGAATTTCTCCGTGTGCCGCCTCATCAATAGTCTGGAAAACTGTTTTATTTTTATCTAATTCTTCTGCTTGGTTCTGAGCAAAATAAGCCAATTCCACATTGTGTCCTAATTTCAAAACTCCTTCATGTTCCAATTCTCCAACCAACGCTCTAATCATGGTTGTTTTTCCTTCACCATTTTTACCAACAAAAGCTACCTTTTTACCTCTTTCAATATAAAAATCCGCGTTTTTAAAAACTCGATTATCGCCGTATGCTTTTCCTACTCCATGAGCTTCAACAGCAACTTTTCCAGACCTTGGAGCAGGTTGAAATGAAAAACGCATTGAAGTATTATCTTCTTCTTCCATTTCAATTCTATCGAGTCTGTTTAATTGCTTAATTCTACTTTGCACCTGAACTGCTTTAGTCGCCTTAGAGCGAAATCGTTCAATAAATTTTTCGGTATCTGCAATTTGTTTTTGTTGATTGGTATAGGCTGCTAATTGTTGCTCTCGTCGTTCTTTACGTTGTTCTAAGTAATTAGAATAATAAGTTTTGTAATCGTAAATTTTTCCTAAAGCAATTTCAATGGTTCTATTGGTTACGTGGTCTAAAAACGCTTTATCGTGAGATACTAAAACCACTCCCCCTGGATAAACTTTTAAAAAATCTTCTAACCATTGTATGGATTCAATATCCAAGTGATTGGTTGGCTCATCGAGCAATAAAACATCGGCATTAGAAAGTAAAATTTTTGCCAACTCAATTCTCATCCTCCATCCACCACTAAATTCATCAGTAAGCCTTGTAAAATCATTACTTAAAAACCCCAAACCTTTTAAAATGGTTTCAATATTTGCATCTACATTATATCCTCCAATTAGCTGTAGTTGATGGTTATCATGGTGTAAATGGTCTAACAGTTCTAAATAACTTTCCGATTCGTAATCTTCTCGAGTGGCTAATTGATGATTAATGGTATCAATTTTAGCATGGAGTTCGTTTACCTCTTTAAAAACCGACCGAGCTTCTTCCATCACCGTTTTGCCATGAATAAAATCCATATCTTGGGGCAAATATCCTACTGTAAATCCATTTGGATAAGATACATTTCCACCATCAGACGCTTGTTCTTTTGCTATAATTTTTAATAAAGTAGATTTTCCTGCTCCGTTTTTTCCAACTAAGCCAATTCTATCGTTCTTTGTAATAATAAAGGAGATTTTATTAAACAAATAACGTTCACCAAAATTTACTGTCAATTCATTTATTCCAACCATGCTGCGAAATTAACCAAAAAAGCAGCTAGTTTTTATTGAATTTGAAATAGCAATATAGGAGAGTTCTAAAAATTAACTTATTTTTCCTCTCTATCAAGAGAGTTTATCCCGAAACTCGGGAGGTGAGGGGTGTGTAATTAAAAAACACTATTTTTAGAACCATCCTATGGTTTGTTTTCCCTAAATTTGAAGAAACATTCATTATGTCGGAGTTTTCTAATATTATCGCGGTTGCCAAATTAAAATGCCCGAAATGTCATGAAGGAAATTTATTTGTCAACAAAAATTCTTATCAATACCACCATTTTTTTGACATGCCCGATAATTGTCCGAAATGTCATCAGGATTTTCAGATAGAAACGGGATTTTATTATGGAGCAATGTATTCCAGTTATGCAATTACAGTAGTTATTAATGCATTAATATTTTTATTATTAAATTTATTTTTTGAATATAACATCGGCATTTTTTTAATCGTGGATGCAATTGTTTTATTGGTTACTATGCCTTATGTTTTTAAAGTGTCAAGAGCAATTTGGTTGGCATTAATGGTAAAATACGATTCGAATGCGATACAAAAACAGGAGTCAAAAGCATAACCTTGTTGTTCAAAAAACAGCCACTTATTATTCGTTAGGGAATATTAAAATCGCCAAAACTATATGGCTGGTGTTTCATGGCTATGGATATTTGGCAAAAAATTTTATCGAAAAATTTCGACCTATTTTAACAAAAAACACATTGGTTGTTGCCCCAGAGGCATTGTCAAAATTTTATGTAAAAGGTGTAGATGGCAGTATTGGTGCAAGTTGGATGACCAAAGAAAACAGAGAAGAAGAAATTGCTGATTATATCAACTACCTCAACCAATTGTATGACGCCATTTTAAAACAAGTAACAGCCCCAAATCCTAAAATAAATATTGTTGGTTTTTCGCAAGGTGGAGCAACGGCATGTAGGTGGTTAGCTAATGGCAAAATTAAGTGCAATAATTTTATTTTATGGGCAAGTGTTTTTCCTACTGATATGGACTTAGGAATTATTAATAAAGCAAATACCTTTTTTCTTTATGGCGACAGGGATAAGTATGTAACTAAAGAAAGAGTTGAACAACAAAAAGAATTGTTAAAACAATCCCACTTAAAAGTTAAAACCACTGTTTTTAAAGGAGGACATGATATTCCAAAAGAAGTATTAGTAGAACAAACCAAGTTGAATGGTTGGAATTAGACTTTTATCACAGTATTAAACAGAAATATTATTGGACTGGATTCCTGCCTTCGCAGGAAAGGGGATTCGGTCATTCCTGATCTATTTTGCGAGAGCAAAAGCGAATGGAAATCAGGAATCCAGAAAGTAGGATTCAAAAAAGAATTTCACCCAAATGGACACTATTTTATTATTCCTATTAAGAAATTCTTTTTCATATAAAATTGGTTTAATAAAGTATTTTGCAAAGATAAACTGATTTTTAGTTGTCTAATTGGTTAATTTTCAATAACTTCGTATAGTTATTACAATAAAATAAACTAAACACCATGAAAAAGAAAAACACCCTACCTATAATAATTCTTTTTTTAATTACATTGTGCACTGCTGCACAACCTACCATTGAGTGGCAGAAATCTTTAGGAGGAACTGGAGCTGAGTATGCTTGGTCCATCCAACAAACTACCGATGGAGGATACATTGTTGCTGGATTTTCTTTCTCAAATGATGGAGATGTAACAGGTAATCATGGCTGGGCGGATTACTGGGTAGTAAAACTAACCAGTACAGGAGCTATTACTTGGCAGAAATGTTTGGGCGGAACTGGAGGTGAACAAGCAAGCTCCATCCAACAAACAGCCGATGGAGGATATATTGTAGCTGGTTTTTCTTACTCAACTAATGGAGATGTAGCAGGAAATAATGGAGTTAGTGATTATTGGGTAGTTAAACTAGATAGTGGAGGTGTTATTGATTGGCAAAAATGTTTGGGTGGAACTGGAGGTGAACAAGCAAGCTCCATCCGACAAACAGCCGATGGAGGATATGTTGTAGCTGGTTTTTCTAGCTCAACTAATGGAGATGTAACAGGAAATAACGGAGGTGGTGATTATTGGGTGGTTAAGTTAGATAGCACAGGTGTTATTGATTGGCAAAAATGTTTGGGTGGAACGGCTTCTGATGCTGCATCCTCCATCCAACAAACTATCGATGGAGGATACATTGTTGCTGGACAATCATACTCAAATGATGGAGATGTAACAGGTAATCATGGTAATGAGGATTTTTGGGTGGTTAAACTTTCCCCACATATAGGGGTGGCCGAAATTACTAAACTATCGGAATTTAGTGTTTACCCTAACCCAACAAACAACCAAGTTACTGTCAAAGCAAACTCTAAATTAGTAGGTAAGGCTTACATAATTTATGATAACATGGGTAAAATGGTTTTATCGGGGCAACTCAAAACAGAAAATACGGTAATTGAATTGGGCAATTTACCAGATGGTATTTATTTGTTCAACGTTGGTGAAAATAATAAACAAACGTTTAGGACAATCAAGGAATAAAGTTCTTGTCAATGTCATACTGAATGTAGTTTTATCGATTCGTCTCTAACGAATCGCTATAAAACACCCGCCTGTGGAACGGGCAGGAAATGATGTATCTACTTGAATTAGATACTTCACTGCATTTATTAAGAATCCGTCAACTGACGGAGAGAACTAACGCTCAATGCCAATTTCCGTCTTCGGACTTCTGACTTCCAACAATCTTCAATCCCAAACTCTAAACTTTTTCTACTATTTTCCCCTCATCAATATCCTGCATGCATTTAAAATGCTTTTTCGGGCATTTATCGTAACCTAATTTGGAACATGGTCGGCAGGTTAAGTTCTTGTTTTCGATAATAACAAACTTTTCGGGATTGTTGGGGTAATAAGGATACATTCCAAAAGCAGGAATGGTATTTCCCCAAACAGATATTATTTTTACTCCCAAAGCTGCACCAATGTGCATCAATCCTGTGTCGTGAGTAATCAACGTTTTACTTTGTTTTACCAAAGCTGCTGATTGATTAATGTTGTATTTTCCACAAGCGTTGTAAACCAATTCACCAACAGCATTTGCTATTTTTTGAGCTGTCTCACTATCTTCTTTTCCTCCTAATAAAATAATGGGATGATTTATTTTTTGGCAAATGGAAATTATTTTTTCGATTGGCAATCTTTTAGTGGAATGTTGTGCTCCAATGGCAAAAGCGATATATTCATTTTGGTGCGTAACAGGAAGTTCATTCAAATTTACTTTATCTTTTTTTGGAATAAAAAAGTCCAATCCTTTGCCGTCATTTTTTACACCTAATATTTTAACAGCTTCAAAATATCGGTCAACAATATGAATATTGGGAAGTTTATTAATTTTAAAAGTAGTGATGAGCCATTTTTTAAAGTTTATCTTATCAAAAGTAAACGATAAACATTTTAGGCTTTTTATTACTCTTTTTGAACGTAAATTTTTATGCAAATCAATCACATAATCAAATTGTTCTTGCTTCAGTACCTCAATTATTTCGTTGGTACTTTTGGTAATGGTATGAATTTTAGAAAGATATGGATTATGCTCAACGATAGTTTGATATTGTTTTTTTGTTAAAAAATGAACTTCCACCTCACCATCAACTTGTTGTTTTAAACATCTAACAATGGGAGAAGTCAACACAATATCGCCAATAGAACTGAAACGAATCACCAATATTTTAACTTTATTCTCCATGAGATGACAAATATAACTAAACCTTCATCAAGGTTAGTATTCTATAAAACTAGAATTTTTTGTTACTTCTCAGCAGGTTAATGCATCCTAAACTAAAATATAACAAAACACGTTACAAAACTATAAACCACATAGTTACTTTTGGTGCTAAAACCTATGTAACTATGTGGTTATAAAATACTGCTGAGTAATTTCAATTTCTTACTTTTACAACCTATTTTAACAAAAAACATGAAAGAATTAATAGCAAATTTTACGCAACACATTACTGAAGTTATCAACATTAGCAAGTCAACTGCGTTAACCACTTTTAAAGGAAAAATTGAAAATGTATTAATCTGTGGATTGGGTGGCTCAGGTATTGGAGGAACAATTATTTCGCAAGTGGTTGCCGACCAAGCAAATTGTCCAATCGTTATTAATAAAGATTATAAAATTCCTGCTTTTGTCAATCAAAATACATTGGTAATTGCTTGTTCTTATTCTGGAAATACCGAAGAATCTATCGAAATGTTAGCACAAGCTGAAAGCCAACATGCGGTAATTGCTTGCATTACATCTGGTGGAAAATTATTGGAAATTGCTCAACAAAAAAAATACAATCACCTTGTAATTCCTGGAGGCCACCCTCCTAGAGCAGCATTTGGATTGGCTTTTCCTCCATTGTTTTTCCTTTTGTCACACTATCATATTATCTCTTTCGACTATGTTGCTCAACTCAATAATGTTGTAAAATTGATTGATGCTGAAGAGAAAAAAATTGTTGCTGAAGCTAAAAATATTACAGAACAACTATTTAATAAAATCCCTGTAATTTATATTGATGCGAATTATGAAGGTGTTGCTGTTCGGTTTCGACAGCAAATTAATGAAAACGCTAAAATGTTGTGCTGGCATCATGTGATACCAGAAATGAATCACAACGAATTGGTGGGTTGGACTACAAAAAATGAAAATTTAGCGGTTGTGCTATTTAGAAATAAAGACGATTATTTTAGGACGCAAAAAAGAATGGAAATCAACAAAACGGTTTTCAGTAAATATACTTCAACTATTATAGAAATTTTTTCGAAAGGGAATTCTCGTTTAGAACAAGCTTTATACCTGATTCATTTAGGCGATTGGATTTCCTACCTTTTGGCAGAAAAAAAAGGTATAGATGTAACCGAAGTTGATGTGATTACTAACTTAAAAAACGAGTTGGCAAAAATTTGATTTTAATGTCATTCTGAACAATATTTTGTCATATTGAGCTTGTCGAAATATCTTCAAAATGAAGTGAAGAATCTAATTAAAATCATTTCTAATTGTCCATACTTCGATAAACTCAGTATGACAAACCTTGTTATTTAGAATTATTAAAAAATGCAAAAAGTTCACTTTCAAGATTTAGGATTAATTGATTATAAAGAAGCTTGGGATTTCCAAGAACTCCTTTTTAATGCCAATGTTAATGCAAAAGTTGAAAATCGTAGAGCAGACAAAGTTGTAACTGAAACCATTAATCATTTATTATTTTGCGAGCATCCGCATGTTTATACGTTAGGAAAAAGTGGAAATGAAAGTCATTTATTGCTATCTGAAGCATTACTGAAACAAAAAGGTGCCACTTATTACAAAATAAATAGAGGAGGCGACATTACTTATCATGGTCCTGGACAAATTGTTGGTTATCCCATTTTAGATTTAGATTATTTTTTTACCGATATCCATAAGTATCTTCGATTTTTGGAGGAAATGGTAATTTTAACTTTAGCAGAATATGGTATTGAAGCTGGAAGATATGAAGGTTTTACGGGTGTTTGGTTAGATGCGAACATTCCTAGTAAAGCACGTAAAATTTGTGCTATGGGCGTACGATGTAGCAGATGGGTTACCATGCATGGTTTTGCATTTAATATTAACGCCAATTTAGATTATTTTAATAATATTGTACCTTGTGGAATTTCAGACAAACAAGTTACTTCTTTACAAAAGGAACTTAACAAAGAAATTGACGTAAATGAGGTGAAACAAAAACTAAAAAAACATTTCTCACAATTATTTAATGCTGAAATAGTATAAGATATGAAAATTCTCAAAAAAATTCTTCTAGGTATAGTAATCATTATTGCCCTTGCATCAATACTTGCCGTTGTAACTGGAAACTCGCATCTTTTTAAAGCCGTTTTTTCCACCTACTTAAAGGGACATTCAGGTCCATTAATTGACGAACATGCCATTTTTGAAAGTAGAACAGTAGCAACTGGCGAATATCAACCTTGGGAATTAGGTGAATTTTATAATAAAATTTATGACAAAGATTTATTAAAAGAAATTGAAACGTTTGACCCAGCAGCTTTTTTAGTGGTTAAGCACGGTAAAATTGTTTACGAAAAATATTGGAATGGTTATGATGAGAATTCGTTAACCAACTCCTTTTCTGTTGCTAAAACTTTTATAGGTTTATTAATTGGAATTGCCATTGATGAAGGTAAAATAAACAGCATTGATGACCCTGTGGCTAATTATTTACCAGAATATAAAGATCATCCAGAACTTACAATTAAAAATCTGTTAACCATGAGTTCAGGCATCAACTTTGACGAAA
>CAYHWX010000045.1:0-28841 GCA_964360245.1 uncultured Vicingus sp. | reverse complement strand
TAACGGACTTAGTTACGGTGGCTTCTTACCTTAAAACTTCTAGCTTATCCTCTTATGGGATTAAAGTTAAAACCGATAACACTGGTAAAACAACAGACAGAGCAAAACGAACAGAAAAAATTAGAACGGAATTTACCATTCTTAAAAATAGTATTACTATTCCTGGTGCCAAATGGATTTATGTTAGAATTTTAACTCCAGATGGGAAAGTGTTATCAGAAAAAACGGATGATAATAATAAGTTCGATTTTAATGGAGTAAGAGGGTTGTATTCTTCAAAAAAACAAATTGATTATAACAACGACCAAGTTAGCGTAACTATCGATTGGAAAAAAATAGAAGAATTTCCAGTTGGAGAATATAATGTTGAGGTATATGCGGATGGGGTTGATATTGGAAAAACAAAGTTTTCATTAAAATAAACGCACTATTTTTATGTTACACTTTTCTCAAATTCTTATAAAAATGAATCTAACCTATTTGACGAATTGGGACAATTATTACAGTAAAATTATTGATTTAATTCTATATTATGGACCAAAACTAGTTGGGGCAATACTAGTTTGGATTATTGGAAGTCTTTTTATTAAAGCCTTGGTGAAAGCATTTGATAGGCTGTTAACCAAACGCGAAATAGATGCCTCATTAAAACCATTTTTAAAAGGTGTTGTTAGCATTTTATTAAAAATAATGTTAGCAATAAGTGTGCTCGGAATGTTAGGCATAGAGATGACTTCTTTTATTGCTATTTTAGGTTCTGCGGGATTAGCCATTGGTTTAGCACTATCTGGAACTTTACAAAATTTTGCAGGAGGAATCATTATTTTAATTTTTAAACCTTTTAAATTCGGAGACTTTATTGAAGCTCAAGGACATGCTGGAATTGTTTCTGAAATACAAATATTTAATACCATTTTAAAAACAGTTGATAATAAAACCATTATCATTCCAAATGGTGGGTTATCAACTTCATCAATGATTAACTACTCTGCAGAAGAAAAAAGAAGGGTTGACTGGAAATTTAGCATCAGTTATGGCGATAAAATGAAGGAAGCAAAAGAAATACTATTAAAATTGTTGAAGGAAGATGTACGAATTTTAAATACTCCTGAAGAACCATTTGTTGCACTTTCAGAGCTAGCAGATAATTCTATAAATTTTGCTGTACGAGCATGGGTAAATACCCCTGATTATTGGGCTGTTTTTTTTGACATGAATGAAAAAGTATACAATACTTTTTCTAAAGAAGGATTACGTATTCCTTATCCTCAAATGGAGGTGCATCTTCATAATAAATAAAACTAATTTTAATTATCTTTACTTTTTCTCTAATTTATTATTCGTCAATTAAATAACACTATTTATATTACTCAGAATTAAATTCATCACTCTTTTTCTTTTATCATATTGAAAGAAATAATTACTTTCACTTCAATTAATTATTGCCACAAGGCAACCAAAAATATAAACTCACGTCTTTGATTTAAATACATGGATCCTAAAGATCAGCATATTTTAGATGACATTGTAAAAAAATGTGTGAAAGGTGATCGAAAGGCTCAGCATGAACTGTATAAATTGTTTTACAGTAAAATGATGGGAGTATGTTACAGATACACCAACAATGCTGAAGATGCGAGAGATGTATTGCAAGATGGATTTGTGAAAGTGTACTGCAATATAAAAAAGTACAATTTTGATGGTTCTTTGGAAGGTTGGATTAGAAGAATAATGGTGAACACCGCCATTGATCATTATAGAAAACAAAAAAATATGTTTTTTGTGAATGATGATGGCTATATCCTTGAAACTAATAAAGTAGAAAGCTCTGAAACTATTTATAGTCAGTTTGGCGAAAAAGATATTATGGATGCCATACAATCTTTGAGCCCTGCTTATCAAGCAGTTTTTAACTTAAATGTTATTGAGGGTTTGCAACATAAAGATATTGCTAAACAATTAAATATCAGTGAAGGAACTTCTAAATCGAATCTTGCTAAGGCAAAACAAAACTTAAAAAGAATTTTAACAAAAAAAGAGACCCCGTTGAAACATGAATAAATTTGATGACATAATAAAACAAAAAGTAGAACAGTTTGAGGTTCCTTACAATGAAGCTCATTGGGCTGAAATGGAAGGAAAATTGAATTCTATTAGAAGCACAAAAATTACCAAAAACATTTTTAGTGCTATTGGTGCTATAACTATTTTATCTATTGCTAGTTATTTGATATATACCAATATCAGTACAACTCATATCAATACTGAAGCTGTCGCTAACAACAATAAAGTAAACGAAGTAATAGTTGAAAACAACAAAAATTTAAATACAAACAATAACAAAATCAATAAAAATATAGCTACTCCAGATAATATTGATGAAATAACAAATGAAGTAATTGAACCTAATATAATACAAGAAGAAAAAAATAGTGACAATAAAATTATTGAAACCAACAATAATGTTGAAGAAAAAACTAATCCTATCAGTATTGAAAATGACGGAAATAACACTACGCTAAATGCTAAATTTATAGTTTATAATAACAAAGTATGTTTAGGAGAAAAAGTTAGCTTTGAGGCACTTACAAAAAATCTACCTGTTTCCTATTTTTGGGATTTTGGTGATGGAACTACTTCTAATAAAGCCAATCCAACACATATTTATAACGAAAGTGGCAATTATGATGTTACCTTAACTTTAGTCAACAGAAAAACTGGTGATGAAATAAAAAATACAGAGAAAAATTCTGTTGCAATTTTACCGCAGCCTTACGCAGAATTCAGTTATGTGGAAATTTCGTTAAGCCATGATGATAATAAGTTAAAATACCCTTACACGGAGTTTAGTAGTAAAGCTAATGAAAACACTAATTCTTACACTTGGAATTTTGGAAATGGAGAAACATCCTCTTCTCAAAACCCAAAAATCATTTACAAGAAAAAAGGTGATTTTCAAGTGGTGCTGACTGTAAAAAATAACTATGGTTGCAATAATGCTATTTCCAAAAATGTATCAATTATCCAAGAGCATAATCTTTTGGCTCCTAATTCATTCAAACCAGATGGAGATGGACTTAACGAAACTTTTATTCCAAAAGCATTGTTAGGATGGGAAGTTCAATTTGAAATGATTATTATTGATAAAGCAAGTAAACCTATTTACAAAACAACCGATAAAAATGAACCTTGGAATGGCAAACTTAATAACACTGGTTCTTTATTGGAAGCAGATCTTTATTTTTGGCAAGTGATAACATATGATGCTGAAGGAACTCCACATCGTTTTTATGGACAAGTTAATTTGATTAAGTAAAACATAAATTAATTAAATAAAAAAAGAGGAAATTTTTTCCTCTTTTTTTATTTATACAATAGTATTAAATACATGATTATAAAATATCAACAATTATTTTTGATAACTAAGTTATTATTTTATATTTTTAAGGCAACTGTAATAAATAATTGCCGTCTTAACGCTGTGCGTTAGGATAATGATAACAATAAGTATAAAAATAATGATGTTTTTAACATTAATAATAATTATACAACAAGTGTTAATTTATTTTTAACAATTGGTTAAAAAAACAAAAAAGAATTAAACTTAAATACGCTATGAAAAAGTTAAAACTAAAGTTAATCGGAATACTATTTATGTTAGTTTCCATTACCTCCTTTTCTCAAAATTATGAAAAACAAAGTACTGAAGTACAAAACCAAATGAATTTGAATAAAATTAATGGAGTTTCCATTTGGAACGGCATTTCAACTTCCTACGATGTTTACACAGAGGGTTTAAATTCGGTTGGTGAAGAGACTGTGCTTCAAAGGGCTAAATCGATAGTAGAAATACTTTCGATTACAATTGCCGAAAATGGAAAAGTAATTTTAGTTTGCCTAGGTGGAACGCAGTTCGATACTGTTAAGCCGATATTTAGCAATATGGTTACGAGCATCTCTAAAATAGAAGAAAATACTTATACTCAAAAACAAGATAATAAATGAAAAAAATTCTAATCCTTTTAGCATTAATATTGACTAATTATTATTCTTTTAGTCAGTGTACTAATGCTTCGTCTTATGGTTCTGCAGTTGCACCAACAGTAACTGGAACGCCTACCACAATTAGCACTTGTAGTTATCAAACAGAATACAGTACAATAACAGCAGTAGCGGCTGGAGCAACTTATTCTATTACTAATAACTTAGGAGGCTGTGTAACTATTCATAGTGGGACACCAGCTGGTCCTATTGTCGCTTTTGGCCCTGTGCCTTTTTCATGGACTCCTGCTGCTGGTGGAACTTATTATTTTCATTGGAATACCAATTGTGCTCCATGTGGGACAGCAACTGCCTGTGGAACCACAACCATTACTTTAACAAGTGGTGGTGGACCACCTCCAGCTCCTTGTACTGGTGGCGCAAATAATAGTTGTCTTACTGCCGACCCATTTTGTACTGGAACTGCTTATAATTATTGTAATTCTACAGGTGTAGCTTCAGCTGGAACTTTTGGTTGTCTTTTTAGTACCCCTAACCCCATGTGGATGTATTTGAATATTGCTACCAGCGGTAGTATAAGTATTTACATGGAGCAATTTACGACAGCAGGCTTACCTATTGATGTTGATTTTGCAATTTATGGTCCTTACGGAAGTTTAGGAGCGGCTTGTCCAATTACTGGTGCCACACCACAAGTAGATTGCTCTTATTCGGCAGCTGCTACAGAAACAGGAACTATTCCTGCTGCAGTTGCTGGACAGTTTTACATGTTATTAATAACTAATTTTAACGGTTCTGCTGGATATATCGAATTTTCTCAATCTGGTGGAACTGGGACAACCAATTGTGCCATTGTTGTTCCTTGCTCAGTTACTGCAACGGGAACAAATCCTTTGTGTGCTGGAGGAACAGGTTCAATTTTAGTTACTGCTACTGGAGGTACAGCAAATTATAATGTGAGTTGGACAGGTCCATCTTCAGGAAATCCAGGTGGATGGGAAATGAATGCCACAGGAGGAACTTATACCATCCCAGCATTAGCTCCAGGAAGTTATGTGGTAACTTTAACTGACGCTACTGGATGTGTTACTACACAAAACGTAACAATAACCAACCCTACACCAGTTGTCGCAACTCAGGTGCATGTTAACCCTCCATGTTTTGGAGGAACCACTACTGCAACAATAACAGGAAGTGGTTCAACTGCTCCATACAATGTAAGTTGGACAGGTACAACAACTGGAAATCCAGCAGGAACTGAAATTGCTGCATCTGGCGGCACTTATAATATGACTGGACTAGGAGTTGGAACTTATAATGTTACTGTTACTTCTGCAAATGGATGTACAGGAACAGTTACAGTAACAGTTACAACACCACCTGTTTTAACAGCAACTGATGTTGAAACAAATGTTTCCTGTTTTGGAGGAACTAATGGAAATGGTGCAATTACCGCCACTGGTGGAACGGCTCCTTATAATGTAAGTTGGACAGGAACTACAAGTGGAAACCCAGCAGGTACCGAAATTGCCGCTTCTGGTGGAACGTATAACATGTCAGGATTAGTTGCAGGAACATACAATGTAACTGTAACAGACGCAAACGGTTGTACGGCAACAACTACTGTAAACATAGCACCTGGTGTTGTTATTACAGCTGGATTTACCATTAATGATAATACCCAATGTTTAACTGGTAATAATTTTGTTTTTACTAATACTGGTTCTGTTGGTGTTTATAGTTGGAATTTTGGCGATGCAGGCACATCTACTGCTCAAAACCCATCTCATACTTATGCAGCTGCTGGAACTTATGTTGTTACTCACACGGTTACTAGTGGACCATGTTCTGCTACAACAACACAAAATGTTACTGTTTATCCAATGCCTTTGCCTATTTCAACCTCTACTCCAGTTAGTTGTTTCGGTGGCAGCAATGGTACAGCAACTGTTACAACACCAGTAGGTCCAGGACCTGGACCTTTTTCTTATTCTTGGGCTCCAAGTGGTCAGGTTACTAATCCTGCTACTGGCTTAACTGCAGGTTCTTATACGTGCACAGTTACTGATCAAACAACTGGTTGTACTGGACAAACTACTGTTACTGTTGCCACACCACCTGTTTTAACAGCAACTGATGTTGAAACAAATGTTTCCTGTTTTGGAGGAACTAATGGAAATGGTGCAATTACCGCCACTGGTGGAACGGCTCCTTATAATGTAAGTTGGACAGGAACTACAAGTGGAAACCCAGCAGGTACCGAAATTGCCGCTTCTGGTGGAACGTATAACATGTCAGGATTAGTTGCAGGAACATACAATGTAACTGTAACAGACGCAAACGGTTGTACGGCAACAACTACTGTAAACATAGCACCTGGTGTTGTTATTACAGCTGGATTTACCATTAATGATAATACCCAATGTTTAACTGGTAATAATTTTGTTTTTACTAATACTGGTTCTGTTGGTGTTTATAGTTGGAATTTTGGCGATGCAGGCACATCTACCGCTCAAAACCCATCACATACTTATGGAGCTGCTGGAACTTATGTTGTTACTCATACAGTAACAAGCGGACCATGTTCTGCTACAACAACACAAAATGTTACTGTTTATCCAATGCCATTACCTGTTGCTTTAGCAGATAGTGTAAATTGTTTTGGAGGAAGCACTGGTTTTGCACAAATAACCAATGTAACAAATAGTGCAGGTCCTTTTACTTATTCATGGAATTCAGCACCAGTTCAAACAACACAAACTGCCACTGGATTACCAGCAGGCACATACACTTGTGTTGTTACAGACCAAATTACAGGTTGTACTGGACAGGTAACTGTTACTGTTTATCAACCAGCTGTAGTCACTGCTTCAGAAATTCATGTAAATCCTACTTGTAATGGGTTTACCAATGGAACTGCAACAGCAACAGGTGCTGGTGGAACTCCTGGTTATACATATTCGTGGAATACGGTTCCAGTTCAAAATACACAAACTGCTACTGGTTTAGCTGTAGGCTCTTATACTTGCACTGTTACAGATGCAAACGGCTGTACAACAACTGTTGTTTCAACTTTGACTCAACCTGCTCCAATTGTTTTAAACCCCACAATGACACCAGCTAATTGTGGCTTGCCAGATGGTGCTACCAATGTAACTGTTACCTCTGGTGGTGTGGGTCCTTTTTCATATTCGTGGAATACTGTTCCTGTTCAAAATACGCAAGCTGCTATTAATGTGCCCGCAGGTACTTATACCGTTGTTGTTACTGACCAAGCGAATGGTTGTACTCAAGACACAACTATTACTGTAACCACAACAGCTGGAATTACTGCTACTGCTGTATTTATTAGTGACGCTTTATGTAATGGTGCTAACAATGGTTCAGCTTATGCTTTTCCAACAGGTGGTGCTCCTGTATATTCTTATTCTTGGAATACAGTTCCAGTTCAAACAAATGACACATTGTTTGCTGGTGCCGGAACTTATACGGTTGTAATAACTGATGGTTCTGGTTGTACTGGAAATGCTTCTGTTACTATCAACGAACCTACATTATTAACTGCTTCGATTACTGGATTTATTAACGCATCTTGCTTTGGATCTGCTGATGGAACAGCTACTGCAGCTGGTGCTGGAGGAACCCCTAATTATACTTATTCATGGAATACGGTTCCTGTTCAAAACACTCAAACAGCAACTGGTTTAGCTGCTGGAACTTACACTTGTACAGTTACTGATAATAATGGCTGTATCACAACAATTAATGTTACCATATTAGATGGAATACTAATAACCGCAGGATATACACTTCCTGCCAATCAATGTTTAACAGGAAATAGCTTTACTTTTACAAACACTGGAACTACTGGAGGATTTACTTCTTATAGCTGGGATTTTGGAAATGGGGTAGGAACTTCTACATTAGAAAATCCAACATACACGTATCCTGCATCTGGAACCTATAATGTGCAACAAATTGTTTATAACGGAGTTTGTGCTGATACGGTTACTCAATCTATTACTGTTTACCCTATGCCTGTTCCTATTGCTATTGCAGATAGTGTACTTTGTAATGGTGGTAACACAGGTTCCGCAACAGTTAATGCACCGATTTATTCTGGATATTTGTGGAGCAATGCACAAACCACTAACCCTGCTATAAATTTAATCGCAGGAACTTATTCAGTTACTGTTACTGATGCTAATGGCTGTCAAGCAATTACGACTGCTACAGTTTTTGAACCTACACCAGTAGTTGCCTCTGTTCCTGGAAGCACTAATTTATCATGTTTTGGTGCTAATGATGGAACAGCTACGGCAGGTGGTTCTGGAGGAACACCTGGATATACTTATTCTTGGAATACTGTACCTGTTCAAAACACTCAAACGGCTACTGGATTAGCACCTGGAACTTATACGGTTACTGTTACAGATGGAAATGGTTGTACTAGCACCGCTCCAATTACTATTTTAAATGGACCATTAATGACTTCATCTGTTACAGGAACTGATGTTACCTGTTTTGGAGGAAATAATGGTTCCGCTAACTTAACAGTAAATGGAGGGACAGCACCTTATACTTATAGTTGGACTCCAAGTGGCTCTGCCTCGGAAGACCCTAATGGATTAGTTGCTGGTTGGCACTTTGTTACCGTTACTAGTCAAGAAGGATGTGTTGTTGTTGATTCTATTTTAATTACTCAACCTCTCGTTTTAGTTGCTGTTATTGATTCTAGTTTTGATGTATCTTGTTTTGGATACGCTGATGGTTCTGCCTATGCTTCAGCTTCTGGAGGAACGTTACCATATTCTTATTCATGGAATACAGTTCCAGTACAAACTAACCCTAATGCTATTACACTTTCTTTTGGTCTTTATACATTTACAGTTACAGACGCAAATGGTTGTCAAGCTTCTGCTATAGCAACTATTAATCAACCACCTGCTCTTGCCGCAATTACTGGTGACATTCCTGCTTATTGTGGTGTTGATCAAGGCTCTGTATGGGCGTTTCCTACTAATGGAACAGCTCCTTATACTTACTCTTGGGACTCTGCTGGAGTTTCAATTGGTGTAGGAGATACGCTTTCTGGTTTATATCCAGGCACTTATGGTCTTATTTTGGAAGATGCAAACAGTTGTAAATTAATTACAACGGTCACTGTAACCGCACTTCCTGGTGGTACAGCATCCATTTCTTCATTTACAGATGCTCTTTGTTTTGGCAGCAACGATGGTACTGCCACTGTTTCTGTTGGTGGTGCTTTTCCTGGATTTACCTATCAATGGAACGCCGCTGCTGGTAATCAAACTACTAATCCAGCAATTGGTCTTGGTATAGGAACTTATAGTGTAATAGTGACTGATGCACTCGGATGTGTAATGAATACTTCTGTGACGATTGGACAACCTGCGGCATTAACCTTATCGTTAAGTTCAACTTCAAAAATTTGTCCAGATGCTTGCAATGCTTCTATTGTTTCAAATCCTGGAGGGGGAGTTGGTCCATACACTTATTCTTGGAATACTATTCCAGTTCAAATAGTGCCAAATGCGGCAAGTTTATGCCCAGGCACTTACACCTTAGTTTTAACTGACAATAATGGTTGTACCATTAGTGATAGTGCTACTATTCTTAATCCTCCTGTAATGGTGATGAGTAATACTATAACACCAGCTAATTGCAATCAACCTGATGGTGGTGCTACAGCAAATGTTACAGCAAATGGAACAGCTCCTTATACTTATTCATGGAGTGATGGAATATCTGTTGTTGGCACAGGTACTTCTTTATCTAATGTATTTGCAGGTACTTATTATGTTACTGCTTTTGATTCTTTAGGTTGTAGTATTACCGACACCATTATCATTCCTAACTTAAGCGGACCAATTATTACAATTGATAGTGTTTATGATGTATTATGTAATGGAGGGAATACAGGTTATGCCGAAGTTCAAGTTACTGGAGGTACTTTTCCTTATGCTTACTCTTGGAATACAGTTCCTGTTCAAAATACTCCTTCGGCTTCTAATTTAACGGCAGGAAGTTATACCTTTATGGTTGCAGATTCTAACGGTTGTACTGCATCCACAGTTATTAATATTAACGAACCTACACCGATTGCATTAATTACAGGAGGTGTTGACCCTTCTTGTTTTAACTACATCAATGGTTCTACTTGGGTAAATGCTTCGGGAGGTGTTGCCCCTTATTCTTATTCTTGGAATACCATTCCTATTCAAACTAATGATACAGCTAATGGCTTACCCTCAGGCAGTTATACGGTAACTGTTGTTGATGATAATAACTGCTTTGAAGTGGCTACTGTTACGCTTAATAATCCTTTATTATTTAGTGTGAATGTAACAGGCTACAATGTTTCTTGTTTTAATAGTTGTGATGGTAGTGCTTCTACTGCTTTAACCAACGGTATAGCTCCTTTTACTTATCTTTGGGATGATCCTGGTGCTCAAACCAACGATTCTATCTTTGGTTTGTGTGATGGAAATGTGAATGTTATTGTTACCGATGCGATGGGGTGTATTACCAACGGAGGTGTTGTTATTACAGAACCTGCTTTATTGGTTGCTACAGAAAACTCTCATGGTGATGTGAGCTGTGCTGGAGGTAATAATGGGTTCTCTAGTGTAAATGTTGTTGGAGGTACAGGCCCTTATACTTATAACTGGGACTTAAGTGGTTCTACTGTTTCTACTAGTCAGGCTGCTAATAACTTAGTTGCAGGCTCCTACTTAGTTACAGTTACTGATGATAATGGTTGTACCGACCAAATTACAGTTGTGATTACGGAACCTAACCCACTTAATGTTATTGTTTCCGCTACCGATGCTGATTGTTTTGGTGCAAACACAGGTAGTGCTTTTGTTACCGTAATAGGAGGTACAGGTCCTTATTCATCACAATGGAATGACCCTGCTTTACAACAAACGGATACTGCTTTTAACCTATTAGCGAATATTGCGCCTGGTTATTCAGTTACAGTTACCGATGCACTAGGTTGTACTTTAACCGTGAATAATATTCTTGTTGATCAACCTACTCAACTCGTGATAAATACTAGTACTGTATCTTCTACTTGTGGAGCGAACAATGGTAGTGCAACGGTAAGTGTTGGTGGAGGTACACCTAACTATTCTTACAATTGGAATACTATTCCTGCTCAAAGCACCTTAACTGCTAGTAATATTAATGCTGGTAATTATATCGTTATTGTTACCGACGCCAATGGCTGTACTGATTCTACTACCGCCAATGTTAATGACCTTGGAGGTCCTACAGTAACTATTCCTACATTTACAAATGTGAGTTGTAATGGTGCTGCTGATGGTACTGCTCAATCAAATGTGGTGGGAGGAACAATGCCTTATACTTATTCTTGGAATACTTCTCCTATTCAAACTACTCCAAATGCTACTGGACTTAACGCACAAACTTATAGTGTTACAGTTACCGATAGCAATGGATGTATTACTGCTGCTTCTATAACTATTAATCAAAACCTTGGATTAAATGCAGTAATAAACGCTTCTACCAATGTTAGTTGCTTTGGACTAAGTGATGGTCAAGCCTCTGTTATCGGTGGTGGTGGTGGTGCTCCTTATACTTATTCTTGGAATACTGTTCCTGTTCAAACTACACCTACAGCTACAGGATTAGCTGCTGGAACTTACATCGTTACTCTTTCTGATACTAATTTATGTACTGCAAAAGACACAATTATCATTACTCAACCTGCTCTTTTAACCGTAACTCTTGATTCGTTGAGTGATGTAAAATGTAATGGTGGCAATACGGGTTATATTAATATAGTTGTTACTGGTGGTACTTTAGGGTACTCTTACCTATGGGCTCCAAATGTAAGTAGCGGTGCTACTGCTGCTGGTTTAATCGCTGGTAATTATAATGTTACTGTTACTGATGCCAATGGTTGTTCGGTTTCAGGTAATTACGATGTTTTTGAACCTGCTCAATTAGTAATTGGTAATGTTACCGTTCCTTCTACTTGCGGGGCTCTAAATGGTTCTGCTACGGTTAATATTGTTACGAATAGTACTCCTAATTATACTTATTCTTGGAACACAACCCCTGTTCAAAATACACCTACAGCCACTAATTTAGCGGCTAGTAGTTATGTGGTTACAGTTACCGATGCTAACGGTTGTTTGGTTACTCAAAACGTTACTGTTACTAATATTCCAGGACCAGTTATTGATTCTATCATAACTACTCCTGTGGGATGTTTTGGTGGCAATAATGGTACTGCTATAGTTTATACGACAGGTTCAGATCCCTTTACTTACCAATGGAGTGACCCTTCTAGTCAATCTACTCAAATGGCAACAGGATTGTTAGCCTCTCCTCCAATTTACACTGTTATTGTAACTGATGTTAATGGTTGTTCTACTATGGGAGTTACTCAAATTACCCAACCTGCCCAATTAACGGCATTAATTAACTCTCCAGATACGATTTGTTTTGGGCAACCAGTACAATTATTTGCTAATGCAAATGGCGGCACACCTGCTTACAGTTTCTTATGGGGTGGTGGTCAAATTGGTCAAGGTCCTATTGTAACATATCCTATCACTTCTACTGTATATAACGTAAATGTAATAGATGCTTCAGGATGTCAAGCCAACGCTACTAAAATGGTTATAGTTCGAGCTCAACCTCAATTTACTGTTGCTGACCAAACTATTTGTCAAGGTGAATTGGCTACGTTAACTCCTACCAATATTAATGGTGGTAATACCAATAATCCTTTTAACTTCTTCTGGATGCAAATTGACTCTTTAAGTGGGTCACTGTCTTCTACTGGAGTTATGAACCCTGTGAATCCGCTAACTGTTGGTCCTGCTAACACTACTAATTATGTGGTATGGATTAATGACGGTTGTTCTAGTGTTGATACGCTCGGTGTTACGGTTTTTGTTAATGATACCGCTACAGGTCAATTAGTTCCTGTAATGGACACTTGCCAAGGTATTGTACAATACTTTGCCTTAACTACTGACATTGGCGTTTCTTTCGGTTGGGATTTTAATAGTGATGGTATTATTGATAAAACTACTACCACTACTACTACCACTTATATTTACCCTTCAGCAGGCACTTATGATTTAACGGTTACAATTACCACTGCTCAAGGTTGTGTTTCTATTATCACTCAACCTAACTGGGTTACAGTTCATCCTAATCCTATTGCTGATTTTACTACTAATCCTAATCCGCCAGAAGTGACGTTATTAAATCCTACTTTCAACTTTATTGATCAATCATTTGGAGCAGATTTTTGGTACTGGACTTTTGGAGATTTAACAAGTGATTCGATTAACCAAAATCCTACACATACATATCAAGATACCGGTTATTATAATGTCGTGTTGTTGGTTACCAACATATACGGATGTACTGATATGACTAGCAAAGTTGTTCGTGTTCGACCTGATTTCTTCTTTGTCGCACCAAACACATTTACACCAAATGGAGATGGAGTTAATGACATTTTCTTCCCTGGTACGATGTTAGGTGCTAGTGTAAAAAATTATAACTTCTTTATCTTCGATCGTTGGGGTGAAGTTATTTTTGAAGGGCATGATTTAAGAGATGGTTGGGATGGTACTTATAAAGGAAAATTAGTTCAAAATGGTGTATATGTTTGGACCATTGAAGTTACAGACTTAGAAAATACGGTACATCAATATGTAGGACATGTAAACGTACTTCATTAACTAAAGAAATATTCGTATTCTAAAGAGCTGTCCGAAAAGAAATTTTCGGACAGTTTTTTTATTAATATTTTGCTATTTCACACTTGTAAAATTATTGACAAAGAAAATGGAGTTTACAGTCAATCCTTTTATTGTAAATTTACCTAATGAAATAGCTACCTATGAAATTAAGCGTACATCCCTATTTTCTAGAATTTATTCATCCTTTTGCTTTGGCTCATGGCACACGAATAGGTACGCAATTGGCATTTGTAAAAATTGAACAAGAAGAAATCGTTGCCTATGGAGAAGCCTCGCTACCTCCCTACAGAAAAGAAACTTTTGATTCGGTTAAAAAATGGGTAGAAAGTCAACACGAAAATATCGAGCAAATTCTTACCATCAATCCTTTTGAAAATCAAGAAAATATTCCTTTCAGTAGTAAAAATCCTTCTGCTTCAGCCGCTTTGCAATCAGCACTATTAAATTGGTATGCAGCATCAAAAGGGAAAAAGTTATCTGATTTTTTTGCACCAACAACTTCAATTCCAGAACTTACACTTACGATTACCAAAAACGATTATCCATTTCTTTCCGAAAAATTGAAATTATTCAAAAATTTTAGTCATTTTAAAATCAAATTAACTGGTGCAGCCGATGATTTGGATTTTGTGAAAGCCATTCGAAAAAAAACCAATCTGCCTTTTTGCATTGATATCAATCAAGGCTATTCCAAAAAAGAAGAAGCTATCCGTTTAATTTCAAATTTAGAAAAACAGCAATGTATTTTGATTGAACAACCTTTAAAAGATACGAATCATGAAGGACATTATTGGCTAAAACAACGTACGCACTTACCCATTATCGCCGATGAATCGATTTGCCTTTTAGAAGATTTGGTACAGTTTCATGAAGCTTATTCGGGAGTAAATATAAAATTGATGAAATGTGGAGGATTATTTCAAGCACAAAAAATGTTACAATTTACACCTCCAAATAACACCGATTTTATGAAACTTATCGGTTGTATGTCCGAATCATCTTTAGGAGTTGCTACGGCTGCAGTTCTTGCTTCTCAATGCAAAATGGCTGATTTAGATTCACCTTATTTGAATAAGAATGATCCTTTTGAAGGGTTTCAGATTATCAATGGAAAAATTGAAATGGAAGATAAAATTAGCTTAACAAAATCTTCTTTTCAGTAATTGGAGTTAACAAATCAATTGC
Organism: uncultured Vicingus sp.; assembly: GCA_964360245.1. Taxonomy (GTDB): domain Bacteria; phylum Bacteroidota; class Bacteroidia; order Flavobacteriales_E; family Vicingaceae. The sequence continues at coordinate 13,878 of CAYHWX010000045.1, read as the reverse complement.
TTGAGTTATTGTAGTTACATTTTCGAAAATCAAACTCAATTTATCGTTACGTTCTTTCATTTTGCAAACTTGAGGATTGGCTTGAATATATTTTAATACTTGGGTAAATTTTGGTGATTGGTAATAAGGTGATTCTTGATTGGCAATAAAGTAACCGATTAATTTTTTCTGTTTCAACACCAATTTTTCCAAGCCAATTTCTTTGGCAATCCAACGTAAGCGAATGGTGTTAAATAAATCTTTTGTAGTCTTGGGGATTTCTCCAAAACGATCAATTAATAGTTTGGAATAAAATGATAAATTTTCTTCATTCTCCAAATTATCTAAATCCCGATAGATGTTTAACCGTTCTCCAATATTGGTAATATAATCATCAGGAATTAATATTTCTAAATCGGTTTCTATTTGGCAATCCCGAACAAAATCTTTATCTTTTAATTCTTCAGCGTACAAGTCCTTAAACTCGGTTTCTTTCAGTTCATCTATTGCTTCTTGCAATATTTTTTGATACATGTCAAAACCAATTTCAGAAATAAAACCACTTTGTTCGGCTCCCAATAAATTTCCTGCTCCACGAATATCTAAATCTCGCATGGCAATGTGAAAGCCACTTCCTAAGTCGGAAAATTGTTCAATTGCGGTTAACCTTTTTCTGGCTTCTGGAGTTAAACTGTGGAGTGGTGGAGCTAACAAATAGCAAAAAGCTTTTTTGTTGGAACGCCCAACTCTGCCTCGCATTTGATGTAAATCGCTCAACCCAAAATGATTGGCATTATTTATTATTATTGTATTGGCATTAGGGATGTCTAAGCCCGACTCGATAATGGTTGTAGCAACTAAAACATCATATTCTCCATCTACAAAAGCCATCATTTTTTGCTCTAAATCATCACCTTTCATTTGACCGTGAGCTATTAAAACACTTACGTCTGGACAAAGTCGTTGCACCATTCCAGCAACTTCTTGAATATTTTCTACTCGATTATTTACGATAAAAACTTGCCCACCACGAGTCGTTTCATAAATTATAGCATCCCGAATTACTTCTTCGCTAAAAGTTTGTAATTTGGTTTCTATGGGTTGTCGGTTAGGTGGTGGCGTGTTAATGTTCGATAAATCTCTTGCTGCCATTAATGAAAATTGCAACGTTCTTGGTATTGGGGTGGCGGTTAAAGTTAACGTGTCCACATTTATTTTGATGGTTTTTAATTTGTCTTTGATTCCTACTCCAAATTTTTGTTCTTCATCAATAATTAACAACCCCAAATCTTTAAATTTTACATCATTACCAACAATTCGGTGTGTTCCAATTAAAATATCTAATTTGCCTTTGGTTAATCGTTGCAACGTTTCTTTTTGTTGTTTTTGAGTTTTAAATCGGTTGATGTAATCTACAGTGCAAGGAAAATCTGCTAACCTTTTTTTAAAGGTTTTGAAATGTTGTAATGCTAAAATGGTGGTAGGAACCAATATTGCAACTTGTTTACTGTCAGAAACTGCTTTAAATGCTGCTCGAATAGCAATTTCCGTTTTTCCAAAACCAACATCTCCACAAATCAATCTGTCCATAGGATGAGACGCTTCCATGTCCTTTTTTACATCTTGCGTTGCTTTTAGCTGATCGGGAGTATCTTCATAAATAAAAGAAGCTTCCAACTCATTTTGCAAATAAGTATCGGGCATAAACTGAAATCCTTTTTTAGCTTTTCGTTGGGCGTAGAGTTTAATTAAATCAAAAGCAATGGTTTTAATTTTTGTTTTTGTTTTTTGCTTTGCTTTTTGCCAAACGTCAGAACCTAGTCTGTTTATTTTAGGAGTTGTTCCGTCCTGACCAACAAACTTGCTTATTTTGTGTAAAGAATGAATGTTTACGTATAACAAGTCGTTATCAGAGTACACGATTCGAATCGCTTCTTGCATTTTTCCCAACACATCAATTTTCTCTAATCCCGAATATCGCCCAACACCATGGTCGATGTGGGTGATAAAATCGCCAGGTTTTAAGCCGTTTAATTCTTTTAATGTTAAGGCTTCGTTTTTCTTTTTGTAACTGCTTTTTAAGTTAAAGCGTTGGTAACGATTAAAAATTTGATGGTCGGTATAACAAGCTAATTTTTCATCCAAATCCACAAAACCTTCGTGAATAGGTAAAAGAATAGGCTGCATTTGAAATTCCCTTCCAGTATCTTCAAAAATACTGGTCAATCGCTCAATTTGTTTGCTGCTATCGGCTAAAAGAATAGTCGTAAATTGTTCTTTAAATTTACCTTGTAAATCCTCAAAGAGTAAATCAAAATTTTTATTAAAATTGGGTTGTGGTCGTTGATTGTATTGAATAACTAAATTGGCAGCTAAAAAAAATTGTGAGCCAAATTCAATCGAATTTTTTTGACTGATACCTGAGATAAATTCTTGGTCTGTTAGGTATAATTCGGAAGGTTTTAAATGTTGTAAAGGAGAATTAACTAGTTGTTGGTAAGCTGCTGCTGCTTTCTCAAAATCTTTATTAATTTGATGGGTGATTAACTCCATATTTTTTGCCCAAACGATGGTGTTTTTGGGTAAAAAATCTAAAAACGACTCTCTAGTTTTTTCTAAAAAGGAAGTTTGTATATTTGGAAGGATTGAAATTTTATTATACGCTTTGATGCTCAGTTGAGTAACTGGATCAAAACTTCGAATGGACTCTATTTCGTTTCCAAAAAATTCAATTCGGTAAGGGTTTTCGTTGGAATAAGAAAAAACATCTACAATACCTCCTCGTATTGAAAACTGACCAGGAGCAACAACAAAATCTTCTCGCTCAAAATGATATTCATTTAAAATTTCGTTTAAAAAGTCTAACGGAATCTGCTCGCCAACGTTAACTTTAGTAGTACTTTTCTCCAATATCTTTTTTGTCACCACTTTTTCGGAAAGTGCTTCGGGATAAGTAACAATAAAAATACTGCTACTTCTTTTGGTGAGTGCATTTAAAACCTCAGCCCGATGTAAAATATTTGAATTATCGGTATCTTCCAATTGATATACATTTCGGTACGAATTCGGGAAAAATAACACATTTTCCTCTCCCACAATTTTTTCTAAATCGTTTAAAAAGTAGGCCGCTTCTTCTTTATCATTTAAAATAAAAAGTTGATTAAAGAGTAAGTTTTGAAATATTCCATTGGCAATAAACGACGCAGAAGAGCCCATCAATCCCTTTAAATGAATGTTGGTGCATTCATTTTGAGAAAAGTGTTGGCAAATTTGTTTTGTTTTTTCTGAAATAGAAAAAACTGCTTTCAACTCAATCGCTTTCATGAATGTGTAAAATTAAGATATATTAAGAATCAATTATTATTTATATCTTCGTTTTTATATGAATAAAATAGTACTGCTTCTACTTTTCTTTACCATCGATTTTACTTCTTTTTGTCAGATCAACAAAGAGGAGAAAGTAAAAACTCGAAAATTAACCTACAACGATTTTGTAAGCGATTATTCAATCAACGATACTTCGGCAGTAATCATTGATATATTTTTTGACAAAAAAGATAATGCTGGTTTTGGAGAAATGTCTTTTTTACCAATTACTGTTGTGTTGGCAGCAATACCACAAACAAGAATGATTGGCATTGGAACTTCGTTGATTAGTTTACCTTTGTTTTTACATGGAAGTTATACATTGCTAAAATATCGCAAAAAGAAATTATATACGGTTTTGGTTAAATACAAAAAAACCAAAACTTTACCTCAATGGGTGCGAAGAAAAGCAAATAAGTTGTTGAATTATTACGACACCATGCAACCTGAAGAGTAAGGTTTCGTAAAAATAAGTTTTACAGTACAATAGAACCCAACTTAAGTTTTTACATGAACAAATTAGTTTTACTTTTCTCTTTCCTTTTTTTAACCTCACACCTATTTTCTCAAATAGCTGATGGAGAAAAAATTAAGTATAGAAAGTTAACGTATTCCGATTTCACAAAAATAGCAGTCAACGATACTTCTATTGCAGTGATTGATTTGTTTTTTAGCAAAAAAGAAAATGCGGTATATAACCAAATGTCGTTATTGCCACTTTCACTTGTATTATTCGCTATACCACCATCCAGATTGATTGGAGTAGGAACGGCAGTGATAAGTGTTCCCTTATTTTTAAACGGAAGTTATACTTTGGTGAAGTATCGCAAAAAGAAATTATATAAAGTATTGGTTGAATACAAGGAATCCAAAACAATGCCTAAATGGGTAAGAACAAGAGCCAATAAATTATTGGTTCGTTACAACGATTTAGAAATAGAGTACTAAGGCTTTTGATAGGCTGCCGCTTTTAGTTCCCCTTTGTTGTTAAAATACAATAAGATGCTAAATTTCTGATTTTCATCGGCTGTAACATATTTTTCTAAAAAACTATTTTCATCAATTGGTTCGTTGTATTTTACTATGTCAATTCTCATTAGGTTTTCTTTGAGTTCTCCAAAATAAACCACCATAGGCGAAGTTTTATTGGCTGATTGCAAAAATAAGCTGTTGTCTGTTCTTATTAAGCCTATGGGCGATTTATCAAACGTTTTGGTTTGCGTTTTTAAGATAGAATCGATAATCGCAACTTCTATTTTTCCTGCTGCACTTTGTTGGTAAAAAGAAGCATAAGGCAGCGACAAAACAGTTGGTGAAACGACAAACTGAAATTTATCTTTTTTAAAGTACTTTTTAACAGTTCTTATTTGTTTTAACGTACCTCCAAAATGGGCTTTTAATGCTTTTTTAAAAACAATGTTTTCGGTTAAAAAAGAGATGGTTTGTTCAACCTCTGCGTGGTGCTGGTTATTTTGTTGGACAGTATCGTTTTTAGTGGTAGTCGAATCTTTTACAATACCCAAAGGTAGTTTATCATTTACAAAACCTTCGCCATGCTTCAAAATTCCATTTCGATAATGAGAAAAGTATTTTTTTTGGTTGACATCTACTCTAATCCATCTTTTATGTTTCAGCCCTTTTTTGTAACGTCCATAAATTTTTAACTGTTTATAAGCCCAGTAGCCCTCTTTTACTCCATTTACATATTCTCCTTTCACTAAAATAATTCCTTTTTCATCGTACCAAGTCCATTCGCCATTTATTTTATTGTTGGCAAAAACAGTCAATACTTTTAACCTGCCCGATGGATAATAAACTTTGTAAACTCCATTTTGACCAAAGTTGTTAAATGTTTTTTCGATGGCTATTTGTGAAGTATCATTGGCAAAAACGGCTATTTTTTTTGTATAATAAGAGGAAAATGCTACAGGTTGGTAAATTACTGGAATTGGTTGGAAAATAGTGTCCAATTGAATAACCTCTTCAACAACCTGAGAAAAAAAGTTAGCTGAAAAAAGGGAAAAAAGAAAAAACAGATTCGCCTTTATGTTAACCATGTTGTTGCTCCATTTTTTTAGTTATCCAAAATAACATATTTTGAACTGTTTTATTAATAGAATAGCAAACTATTTATTAACTGATACAAGCTGGATGCAAAATTCTTTTTTATCAAAAATTATTTACATTTACATTTCATTTGTAAAACAACAATTATCACATAACAATCTATATTTTAGTACTTATTATGGAAAATAAAAAAACAGTTGCCATTCTTTGTGCGGGAGGTCCTGCTCCAGGTATTAATACGGTAGTTGCTACCATTACCAAAAGATTTTTATCTGATGGTTATCGGGTTATTGGTTTAAACCATGGCTACAGTACGCTGTTTAAAGATGCAACCAATTATATTGAATTAACCTACGAAATTGCTGACCGTATCTATTTAAAAGGAGGTTCTTATTTAAAAATGAGCAGGTATAAACCAAATAAGGAAGAGTTTAATGACCGGTTTTTTAAAAAAGAGAATATCAAGTTGCTAGTTACTATCGGTGGGGATGATACTGCTTCTACAGCCAACAGAATAAGTCTTTTTTTGGAAGAGCACAATGTAAACATTCAAAATATTCACGTTCCAAAAACAATTGATAACGACCTGCCTTTGCCTACCGGAATTTTCACTTTTGGATTCCAAACAGCAAAAGACGAAGGAACCAGACTTGCTAAAACTATTTTAGAAGATGCTCGTTCAAATGACTCATGGTTTGTTGTATCTGCCATGGGACGTACAGCTGGACACTTAGCATTGGGTATCGGTAACGCTTGTCATTATCCTATGATTATCATTCCTGAAATGTTTAATAAATCTAAAATTACTTTTGACAACATCATGAAATTGATTATTTCAACCATGGTCAAAAGAAAATTAATGGACATTCATTTTGGAGGAGTAATTATCTCCGAAGGAGTATTTCATTATATTGATGAGTCCGATATTAAAAATTCAGGCATCATATTCTCTTATGATGATCATGGGCATCCTGAATTAGGGTTGTTGAGTAAATCGCATATATTTAATCAACTTTTAGAGGTAGAGCTTAAAAAATTAAACTTAAAAATTAAATGTCGCCCAGTAGAAATTGGATATGCAACAAGATGTGTTGATCCTATTGCGTTCGACCTTAGATTTTGTACTACCCTCGGTAATGCTGTTAAGGAGCTTTACGACAATGGTGACACTAGATGTATTGTTATTTCTACTCCGCAAGGTGAATATCAAGCCTTATCAATGTCAGATATTTCTGATGCTGAAGGAATTATAGCTCCTCGTTTAGTTAATATGCAAAGTCAGGAGACTAAAAGCATAATGAAAAGTTTTGAAACATTAACAACAAATGATTTGGATGCAGCAAAAGCTTATTTGCCTGATCCAGAAAATTATACCATGAAAAGTATACTTAAATTCGAACTTTAGGTTGTTAATTTGATTTTGCTTTATGAATGTTTCTATAAGAAAAGCTACCAAAGAAGATTTGCCTGAAGTATTAGCTTTGGTGAAGGAGTTAGCACTTTATGAAAAAGCTCCGAATGAAGTTACCATTACTTTGCAAGAATTAGAAAAAGATGGTTTTGGTGAACACCCTTTGTTTTGGATAATTTTAGCAGAAAATGAAAAAGCCTGCCAGACTAACGAATCATTCGGGCGGGAAATTGTTGGAATGTCATTTTACTACATTCGCTATTCTACTTGGAAAGGTAAATGTTTGTATTTAGAAGACATTGTGGTAAAAGAAGCATTTAGAGGACAGAAAATAGGTGAACTATTATTTAATGAAACCATTAAAGTTGCAAAAAAAATGAATGCAAAATTAATAAATTGGCAAGTGTTAGATTGGAACGAACCTGCTATTAATTTTTACAAAAAATTTAATGCAGAACTTGACCCAACGTGGATTAATGGAAAATTGAAAATGACTAAAAGCTAACAGCTAAACTCAATGACTAAAGTATATAAATTTGGTGGAGCTTCGGTAAAAGACGCTAATGCAGTAAAAAATGTTGGCAATATTATTCAACTCTATCATGGCAATTTAGTGGTGGTAATTTCTGCTATGGGTAAAACTACCAATGGGTTGGAAAAAGTAGTAGAAGCTTATTTTAATCATGATGAAAAATGTGTTGCTTATTTAGAGGATGTTAAAAAATATCATTTAGACATCTTAAACGATTTATTTGAGAATAAACAACACCCTGTTTTTACTGATATCCACAATACTTTTATAGAAATTGAATGGGAAATTGAGGCTGAACCAACCCGAGAATACGATTATGTATATGACCAAATTGTGTCTGTCGGAGAATTGCTTTCTACTAAAATTGTAAGTGCATATTTAAATGAAGTTTCCATCAAAAATACGTGGATAGATGTTAGAGCCATTATTCAAACCGATAACACTTACCGAAATGCTAAAATAGATTGGACATTAACAGAACAATTAGTTCAAAAAAATATTCAACCCTTATTTGATAAAAAAGAACAAACCGTAATCATTACTCAAGGGTTTATTGGTTCTAGCTCCGAACTTTTTACCACAACTTTGGGTAGAGAAGGCTCCGATTTTACTGCAGGAATTTTAGCGTATTGTATCAATTCCGAAAGTGTAGTTATTTGGAAAGATGTTCCAGGAATGTTAAATGCCGACCCAAAATGGTTTGACGATACTAAAAAAATCGATAACATTTCTTACCACGAAGCTGTAGAGTTGGCTTATTATGGAGCTTCTGTTATTCACCCAAAAACCATAAAACCACTACACAATAAAAACATTCCGCTTTACATAAAATCTTTTATATCGCCAATCGAAGAAGGAACGTTAATCAACAACAATACAATAAAAGATGAGTCCTTTCCCTCTTTTATTTTTAAAATGAATCAAGTGTTGATTTCTATTGCTGCCAAAGATTACTCGTTTATTGTGGAAGATAATTTGAGTCAAATTTTTGGCGTGTTTGCTAATTTGGGCATCACCATCAATTTAATGCAAAATTCTGCCATCAGTTTTTCGGTTTGTGTTGATTTTGACAACCAAAAATTTCCAAAACTAATTGAAGAGTTACGAAAAGAATACAAAGTGCTGTACAACGAAAATTTAGAGTTGGTAACCATTCGCCATTACGACCAACAAACCATTGATAGAGTTACGCTTCATAAAAAAATTATGGTAGAGCAAAAAAGCAGAACTACTGCTCGATTGGTGATGAAAAATTAATATCCTTTTGCTTCCACCCAATATACTACCGCATCTTTATCCAAATTAATAACTGCTTTTCCTTGTTTATTAATAATCAGGACTAATTCATCAATAAATCCAGTAATTTTTTCTTCCTTAGCCATTTCTTTTAAGATCTTAAAAATTGCCATTTCAGCGACTCCATACTTATTTAGTTCAGCAATAGAAAATACCCATTCTATATTTCTTAGTGCCAATTCAAAATGTTTTAAATCAATGTAAATAAAGGTTTGTAAAATAAGTGAAGAAATTGCCAAATCATGTCTAAATTTTTTGGCTTTCATATCGAACATTTTAAAACAACTGTTGCTCCACTTTAAACACTGCTTATTGTCTTTTAAGAAAAAATAAGCCAATGCCATATTAAATTCACATATCATTTTGGCTTGCATACTTTTTTTGCTGACAACTGAGTTGTACCAAAGTTCCATTTCATTTAATGTTTCTTTTAGTTTGCCAATGTCTTTAAGGTGTAAATAATACCCAATTTTTAAATTGTATTTAGTATCGTAAAAAGAGGCTTTAACATGGTCAAATTTTAGCTCAACTTGATCGAGTTTATCTAAATACATCGGGTATTCTTTAGGATATCCTTGAAAATAATAATACAACAAAATGTTGTTTAATGAAGAGGCATACCGAATCGGATTTTCTTGAATTTGATGAGGATTTGCTTCTAAAAAATCCAATAATCTTTTCTTATAATAAAATTCTTTTTTTTCGTCTCGTAATAATGCATTACCAACGCCCTTTAAAAACAAATAATCCACTTTGGTGTAAAAGTTATTAATTTCCTCTTCTTTCAATTGCATCAGTTCATGATTAAAAATTTCGACTACTGGTTGAATATTCTTCCTAGTGCTTTTTATGGAAGATTTGGTAACATTTTCCATTTTTTTAATCAAAAAATTCATCTGCATTTGTTGATTGTATCTGTTTAAATAAAGGTGAGTTTCTTTCACCACATCTTCATTTAACATGGTTTTAGATACATAATCTTCGTTTCTTCTTTCCCAATAATTAATTAAAAGCAAATAATGAGTCAAATCGTATTTTTCAGCAATTTTTTTGGCTTGAGTAATTTTTTTATGACACAATTTATAAAGACCTTTCCAAAATAAAACTTCAATTTCGGTAAGGTATTCGTTTAGTTCTATACTTTTTTTCGCTTTTTGATGATGATTGCTTAAACTTTTTAAAATCAAATTCATTAAGTAATTTTTGGCAACAGAAAATTGACGAACAAAATCTTCGTTCTTAAAATGTTTTAATAAAGCAGCTTCATCGTATTCTTTTTGAGCATGAATGGCATTAAACAACTTCGCATAATTATTGCTTTCTTTATGAGTTGATGCAAAAACCGAAAAATACCTTTTCTCAGATTTTGATAAAGAATGTACCAATTCGTGTAATAATTCTTTGCTTTTCATGATTTTCTGTTTAGAAAGCTAAATTTATCTATTTTTTTAATACTTCAACGATTTTTACTTAATTATTAAAATGAACGTGACAGTTAGCTAATTCAATCTTTTCAACAGAGTGAAACTAAAATTGCAACACCACAATAGTTCATCAATGTATTTTTTAACTTTTAAGGTTCGTCTTGTTAATTTTTAAATTTTTAACAAAATTTAGAATACTAAATAATAATTTTATTTTAATTGGTAATTATCGTTCTAGGACTTACTTTTAGTGGGATTTTAATTTGATAAACGATGAAAAAATTAGTATTTATAGTATTTATTTTGCCATTTTTTGTGAATGGACAAAGCAATGTTTGGATGAATAATGCTACTGCCGAAAGGGCTTTTGTCGAAAACAAAGGTCAATATGATGGAAGAAACTGGCAGTCGAACAATCCTGTTAAATATGCATTAAGCCAACAAGATGGATGGTTTACCCTTTTTACTGAAAAAGGAATTACGCATCGCATTGAAGCTTTAGTACGAAATCCAAATAAGAAAAAAGGAGAAGGCGATGAAAGCACCAAACTTCCAAGCCGAGTTCATAAAAGTGAACTAATAGATGTTACGTTTATCAATTCTAATCCTAATGTTCAATTAATTGCAGAAGATAAAACCGATTTTTACTTTTCTTATGCAGTAAAAAATCCAACAACAAAAGAAGTTACCAATCTCAGTCATGTTGATGGGTATAAAAAAATTATTTACCAAAATATATACAATAAAATTGATATTGAATATACTTTACATCCTGATGGCGGAATAAAATATAACTTTATTTTACATGCTGGAGCAGACCCTTCACAAATTAAAATGAAATATACACCTTCTCACACAACTGTGAAAGATGAAAGCATTGCTATACAACTGTTATCTTCAGGAGAACTAGAAATAACTACTTCTAAAACAAAAATTATTGAGCATAGACCAATTAGTTTTTATAAAAACTCGAATGTTACGATAGCCTCAAAATTTAACTTTAACAACAATATCCTAACGTTCGAATTAGAAAATTATGACAACACTCAAGAAGTGATTATTGATCCTTGGGTAGTTATTCCAGCTTTTAATGCTGGAGATTTTACTAGAGAAGTGGAAACAGATGGTGTTGGTAATGTTTATGTAATTGGTGGTGAAATTCCTATGGAATTACGAAAATATAATTCTGCTGGAGTTTTCCAGTGGACTTATGTTACTCCTTGGGATACAACGGGTGGAGATTGGCTAGGTACTTTAGCAACAGATGCTGCAGGTGTTAGTTACATTACGCAAGGAACTGGTCCTGAGTTAGAGCGAATAAGTACCGCTGGTGCTATGGTTTGGCATAACAATGCTCCTTTTCTTCACGAGTATTGGACTATTACATTTAACTGCGACAATACCAAATTAATTGTTGCAGGAACAGATGTAATACCATTTGCTTATGAAGCTACTATTTGGGACATAGACCTCAATAATGGAAGCCAAATGACAAGCGTTCAGGTTGGAACTCAAGCTGGTTTTACTCCTGTGGAAGTTCGCTCCATCGCCCCCACAAAAAACTCAAAATATGTTTATTTAACCCACACCGAAGTGGGGCTTATTAATCAAAACTTAACTGCTTGTTCATCTGCTCCCGATTTTGAAGTGGACAACGACCATCATTTAGCCTACAAGTGTGAAAATTATTTATCCGCTTCACAAAATGGTGGGGGGTTAAAAGCGTTGATTGCCAACGACAACTATTTTTATACCCATCGTGGCGATCAAATTCGCCAATGGGATATCACTACTGGCACATTATTAAATACGGTTGCTTTACCAGGAGGAAATTCTAATACAGATATTTTTGGAGATCGAGTTGTTAGTTGTAGTGGATTAGATGTTGATGCTGCTGGTAATGTTTATGCTGGCTCGATGGATAGAGTAGTAAAATTTGACCCTAACTTAAATGTTTTATCGTCAGCAAATACGACTGGCGGGTTTGATGTGTACGATGTAAGTGTAAATGCCAATGGTGAAGTATTAGCTGTTGGAGCCTTATTAAACAATTCAACCGCCACGGGAAGAGGAGGAAGAATAGAATCCCTAAACATGTCAGCTGGAGCTCAATATACTACCGTTTGTTGCGATCCTAATTTCTGTCCAATTGGTCCTTTATGCGACAATGGGGCAGCAGTAAACTTATCTCCAAATACCATAGGTGGAACTTGGAGCTCTGTGCCAGTCACAGCTGGTTTAAATACATCAACAGGAGTTTTTGACCCAACTGTTGCAGGTATTGGCACTTATACGATTACTTACACGCTAGCTTGTGGAACCAATTCTATTGTTGTTCAAGTTGGTAACTGCTCTGCAATGAGCGTTTGTGTAGAAGCGAATGGAGATTTAACCGTAACAGGTGGCACTGGTCCTTACGATTGGAATGAATGGGTGCCTGCAGCTTCAACTCCAATTACCAATTCTGCACAATGTACTGCATGTGGAGGTACTTGGACTTTTGGAAGTTGCTTTAATCCATTTCCAATTCCACTCAATAGCTGTGCTACTCCAGCTGGATGGTCATACTACGGAACTGGTGTTACTGTAACACCACCAGTTGGTGCTGATACCATTCAAATTGTTGATGGCTTAGGTAACACTTTAGAAATATATAATGTTTCAGCCCTACCTCCGTGTAGCGGTTGTGATGCAACAATAACACAAGCAGGACCATTCTGTACAAATAGTGCTGCAACAACTTTAGTTGCCGCTCAATCTGGTGGAACTTGGAGTGGCACAGGTATTACAAACGCTTCAACTGGAGCATTCAATCCTGCTACTGCAGGGGCTGGAAGTTGGGTAATTACCTATACTGTTTCTTCTTGTACCGATACAATGACTATAGTGGTTAATCCATTGCCAAATACTGGAACAAGTGGAGCGATATCATTGTGTGCTACAAGTCCTTCAACTGATTTGTTTAACCAACTAGGAGGTTCGCCAAATGTCGGTGGTGCTTGGTCGCCAGTGATGGCTTCTGGAACAGGCGTATTTAACCCCGCTGTTGATGCTGCAGGAACTTATACTTATACGGTTACCAATTCTTGTGGAACTGCTAGTAGTAATGTGGTTGTTACCATTATTGCAAACCCTACTCCAGGAACCAACGGAACACTGACCATTTGTGTTAATGCTGCAACTACTGATTTATTTAATCAATTAGGGGGTTCTCCAAGTGCTGGTGGTACTTGGTCTCCAGCAATGGCTTCAGGGACAGGTGTATTTAATCCTGCGGTTGATGCTGCTGGAACTTACACTTATTCCATCAATGACTGCTTAGGTAACCCACAATCGGCTACGGTTGTTGTTACGGTTACACCATTACCAAATACAGGAACAAACGGAACTTTATCACTTTGTCCTACCGACCCTGCAACTGATTTGTTTAATCAACTTGGAGGTTCTCCAGATGTTGGAGGAACATGGTCGCCAGTTTTAACTTCAGGAACTGGAATGTTTAACCCTGCTGTTGATCCTGCTGGAACGTACACTTATACATTAACCAACTCTTGTGGAACTGCTAGTAGCAATGTGGTTGTTACCATTACTTCGAACCCTTCTCCGGGAACAAATGGTACCCTTACAATTTGTTCAAATGCTGCATCAACAGACTTATTTAACGAGCTAGGAGGAACACCAAGCACAGGTGGTACTTGGTCGCCTGCAATGTCTTCTGGTACAGGAATTTTTAATCCTGCTGTTGACCCTGCTGGAACATTATATATTTCTAAAGTGTTACCTAAGCAATCAACAATTTGAAT
>CAYHWX010000044.1:0-28854 GCA_964360245.1 uncultured Vicingus sp. | reverse complement strand
TGGTGCCCGTATTAAACGTAAAAAAACCTAGTGAGACTCCATTAATGACGACTTCTATACTAAAACCGTTCCAACCATCACCAAAAGAGTCAAACATATCAATGGTATAATAGCATGGAACTGGAGCAGCATTGACTGATGTAGCATTTAATTGTGCTGTAGAGCCTATACAAACTGTGGTATCATTTCCTGCGTTAACTGTTGGACCAGGTACAACAGTTAATGTAACAGTAGTATCATAAGTGCAGCCAAAATCATCGATAGCAACAAACGTATAATTAAACGAGCCTGTATCGGTAGGCGTAACGCATATTTCATTACAATCGGGTGATGTTGAAGTTATAAAAGTGCTTGCGATACCAGAAGATGTCCAAAAAGTAGAATCACAGAGATTTCCAATGCTTGGCGTAAAAGTAGTAAGAGAAGGATATAAGGAAGTGTCTAATTCTATACTAAAATCAAATACAAAACCATCATCAGCTCCCCATAAGTCACAAAATTCTAAAGTCCAAATTCCATTTAACGGACAACCTACTAATGGATTTAATGGATTTACACTCTCATAAGTTCCTGGTACCAAAGATTGAGAACCAGAACTATTTGCCATGGTATTTGGGGTAGGACCAAATTGTGAGTTATCCATCCAAGTACCATTTGTTGCAGTAGGGCTCCAACAATAAGTCCAACCTACTCCAATCAAAAGAGAATCATCCAATTGGTTAGGATCACCTAAGTTAGTACTACCTCCTCCTTGTTGGTGCAAAACAACTGATGTTCCATTAGGGCAGTATATAGAAGCAACTAAATCGCCCATATAAGAATGTTCCATCTCTACACAAATAGCTAACAAATCATTAATGTTGGTTAAGGTTTGACCAGGTGTAAAAAACCCAAAGTTCAAAGTTGCTTGAAAGCACTGACCAACATCATCGGGCAAGTAGGTACCTCCAGATAATGAACCTTGTGGTGCTGGAACGTACATTACAGGAGTTATAGGAGCCCCATCTAAACAGGAAGATTCTCCTAAACAGATTACCGTATCAGACATTGATGTATTAAAAGTAGGAATAGTACTTACCCAAACTTTAATAATTTCAGAATTCATGTTCGTACAACCATTATCATCAACTACAGTTAATGTCACCAAATATTCTCCTGGTCCGTTGTTAAAGGTGTGCGTTACAATTGGAGTTTGTAAAGTATCAATAACACCATCTCCAAAATTAAAAATGTAATCAGCCAAGATAAAAGTAGCTTGAGCAGTTGAACCTGATGCATCAAATGTGATAGATTCTCCATCACATATTTTTTGAGGATTTTGGGCAACAATAGGAGATGAGAATAAAGCAGTTGGTGGTTGACATGGGGTTGAGCAGGTTATCGTGGCTGAGAAAACTCCTACTCCAGCACTATTGGAGTTGAAAACAAGCGTTAAGCAACCTGATGTATTGAAAACGGTAGTTGATACAATTGTTCCTTGCAATTGATTTCCTGTATATGTTCCCATTGTAGGTGCAGCAATAGAGTTACCATCATAAATGGTTATATTATCCATGTTGTTGGCAGGAGGAGGTAACGTGTTGGTTGTACTCAATGCAAAATTATTAAATACTAAAGTAATAACATCACCAGGCACATCAGGGCAGATGGTTAACGTAAAACTTTCATTATTCTGGTAACCCGAACCTCCTTGTCCTCCAGTATCGAATAATATTCCATCACAAGTTTGAACATTTCCGTCAGAAATTAAAACAATAGTAGGTTGAGCAAAACAAAAGAGAGGAGAGAGAAAAGTGATAAATAAAATAGTATTCTTTAAATTTTTCATTTAGCAAATATAATATCGAACTTCTTAATCAAAACTAAGACGTGTAAATTTTAATTTGGTTGCTCTATAATTTACAAAGTAACAATAAAAATGTAAGGTCAAAAATTCAACAATTATTTACCCTCCAACTGATTTTTTAATTTCATTCAGTTTCATTAACGCTTCAACAGGAGTTAGTGTGTTAATGTCAATATTTATCAGCTCTTCTTTTATTTGTTCTAAAACAGGGTCGTCCAACTGAAAAAAACTCAACTGCATGTTTTCTGCATCAATTTCTGTTTTCACTTTTTTAGAAGAACTACTTCCAACATGAGAGTTTTCTAATTGTTTCAAAACCTCATTTGCTCTAGCAATTATTTGGTTGGGCATACCAGCCATTTTTGCAACATGTATTCCAAAACTATGATTACTACCACCTTGTACCAGTTTTCTTAAAAAAATAATTTTATTACTAATTTCTTTAACGGAAACATTAAAGTTTTTTATTCGCTTAAAACTATTGGTCATATCATTTAACTCGTGGTAATGAGTAGCAAATAATGTTTTAGCTTTTGTTGGGTGTTCATGTAAATATTCTGCAATGCTCCAAGCTATTGAAATACCATCATAAGTACTTGTTCCTCTTCCAATTTCATCTAACAAGATTAAGCTTCTATCCGATAAATTATTTAAAATACTTGCGGTTTCATTCATTTCTACCATAAAAGTAGATTCTCCTTGTGAAATATTATCTGAAGCTCCTACTCTGGTAAATATTTTATCTACCAATCCAATTTTAGCATGTACTGCAGGAACAAAAGAACCAATTTGAGCCATCAGAGTTATTAAAGCTGTTTGTCTTAATAAAGCAGATTTACCTGACATATTTGGTCCAGTAATCATTATTATTTGCTGAGTAGTATCATCCAAATAAACATCATTAGCGATATACTCCTCACCTATTGGTAATTGCTGTTCAATAACTGGATGTCTTCCACTTTTTATATCAATAATTTTTGAATCGTTAATTTCTGGTTTAGTATAATGCTGAGCAACAGCAAGTGCTGCAAATGATAAAAGACAATCTAGTTGAGCAATTAAAGCTGCATTTAATTGAATAGGAACAATATAATCTGCTAACTCTAAAACTAAATCATTAAAAAGATGAGTTTCTAATTGTAGAATTTTTTCATCAGCACCTAATATTTTCGATTCATATTCTTTTAATTCTTCTGTAATGTAACGTTCTGCTTGAGTTAACGTTTGTTTTCGGTGCCAACTTTCTGGCACTTTATCTTTATGCGTATTTCTTACTTCTATATAATACCCAAAAACATTATTAAAAGAAATTTTTAAGCTGGAGATACCTGTTTTCGCAATCTCACGTTCTTGAATTTCAATTAAAGCATCTTTTCCTAAATATAATACTTTACGTAAATCATCTAATTCTTCTGAAACCCCATTGTTGATTACGTTCCCTTTTTGAATAGCAACGGGAGAATCTTCTTGAATGTATTTCTCAATTTTATCTTTAATAAGAGAACAAGGGTTTAATCGTTCACCAATTTTTTTAAGGGCTTCATTATTAGAAGAAAAACATGCCTGTTTAATTGGGTCAATTGCAGTTAATGCTCTTCTGAGTTGCACCACTTCTCTAGGATTAATTCGAGCTGTGGCAACTTTAGAAATCAATCGTTCTAAATCACCTATTTCTTTAATACTATTGGTTAAACTTTGAGAAAGTTGTTCATGGTGAACAAACTCATTAACAGCGTCTAATCTATCATTAATGGGTTTAATTTCTTTTAGTGGTAAAGCAACCCATCTTTTCAACATCCGAGAACCCATTGGTGAAATGGTATAATCTAAAACATCAATTAATGTCTTGGCATTTTCATTGGGAGAGTAAATAAGTTCTAAGTTACGTATGGTAAATCTGTCTAACCAAACGTATTTATCTTCTTCAATTCTTGAAATACTTGTAATGTGTTTTGTTTTATCGTGTTGCGTATCAGATAAATAATGTAAAGCAGCTCCAGCCGCACAAATTGCAGCGTTTAAATTTTCAATTCCAAATCCTTTTAAACTAGTTGTTTCAAATTGTTTTTGAAGAATTTCATTTCCAAAGTCTTCTGTAAAAGCCCAATCATCTAAACAAAAAGTATAAAATTGATTACCAAAAGTTTCTGAAAATTGTTTTTTCTTATTTCGTTGGAAAAGAATTTCTGTTGGTTTAAAACCATGTAATAATTTTTCGATATATTCTATTGAACCTTCTCCAACCAAAAATTCTCCTGTTGATACCTCTAAAAAAGCAACGCCACATTGTTTTGTATCAAAATGTATGGCAGCTAAAAAATTATTGGTTTTATTGTCAAGAATATGATCGTTAAAGGTAACGCCAGGAGTTACCAATTCAGTTACTCCTCTTTTTACTATCTTCTTTTCTTTACTTGGTGCTTCTAGTTGGTCACAAATAGCAACTCTAAAACCTGCTCTAACTAATTTAGGTAAATAAGAATTTAAAGAATGGTGTGGAAAACCTGCCAACTCTAATTTTGCACCTCCATTATTTCGAGCAGTTAATACAATTCCTAATATGTTGGATGCTTTTATAGCATCTTTTCCAAAAGTTTCATAAAAATCTCCAACTCGAAACAACAACAGTGCATCAGGATATTTTGCCTTAATACTATTGTATTGTTTCATTAATGGAGTTTCTTTTTCTTCTGTTTTTGACACCAAAATAAAATGATTATTAACTAATGTCCCGATAGCTATCGGGATGTTTATTACCTTCTTACAAACTTAATTGAATGAATAAAAACAACTCTATAAATAACTGATTAGTTATAAACAGAAATGCCTCTAATTGTTAATAGACAGCATTTAATTCATCCGTTTTACAAGAAAATTAATCGTTTTTAATTTTAGTAATTTTGTTTTTCATTACAAAAACATGTTATTCAAATAATTGTTAATCAATATTCATTTTTAAGATGAACAGAAAATTAAGAAATGATGAGTTAAATCGAATTTCGGTTGGTGAATTCAAATCGACTGATAAAATGCCTATCATTATTATTTTAGATAAC
Organism: uncultured Vicingus sp.; assembly: GCA_964360245.1. Classification (GTDB taxonomy): domain Bacteria; phylum Bacteroidota; class Bacteroidia; order Flavobacteriales_E; family Vicingaceae. The sequence continues at coordinate 23,952 of CAYHWX010000044.1, read as the reverse complement.
ATTAGGAGTTTAAACAATATTGGTTCTGTTTTCAGAACTGCTGATGCTTTTTTAATTGAAGCTGTTTATTTATGTGGAATAACTGCAAAACCTCCTCATCGTGAAATTCAAAAAACTGCATTAGGAGCAACCGAATCCGTTAATTGGAAGTATTTTAATTCTACCATTGAAGCTATCGATGAATTAAAAAAATTAGGATATAAAATTGCATCCATCGAACAAACAGAAAATAGTGTTCTGTTAACTGATTTCTGTATAAAAAAAAATGAAAAAATTGCTGTTATTTTTGGAAATGAAGTGAGTGGAGTTGAGCAAGAAGTTATTGATTTAAGTGATTTGGTTATTGAAATTCCTCAACACGGGACCAAACATTCCTTAAACATTTCAGTTTGTGTTGGTGTTGTTATTTGGGATTTAGTAAATAAAATTATTTATTAAAGTACTTACCAATATCATCAACATCGAATAATTCACCATACCATTTTTTCTTCATCACTCCATCTTCCATATATATGATAGCTGGTAACCGACCTCCGCTATATTTAAAAAAGGTATCATCATTCATCCAAATAAATGGAAAATTAGATTTGGTCTTTTCTAAAAATTCCAATAACCCTTTTTCTTTTTTAGAACCAATTACCAAATACAGATTATTAATTTTTTGTTCTTTATCCAATAACACTAATTTAGAGGTAGCATTCATACAATGTTGGCACTGGTAACTTAAAAAAGCCACTATCTTTTTTCCTTTTGAAAAATCAACTTTTTGATTGGTTTTGTACAAGGGTGGCAATTCGGAAAAATCTATTGGTTTATTTACAGCTATTCCCTGTATGTTATGCAAACCAACTCGGTTTAATAAAAAAGTTGAAACAAAAGCTATAACTATAAATAGTAATGGCAACCATCTTTTGGTCACCGATGTGTTTTTTTTATTGATAAAGACCATTAATCCCAAAAGAATACCATTTTTTATTATTGAAGCTGTTGGTGAAAGTGATAAAAAGCTACCAAAACAACCGCAATCAGCAGTATTACCTTTGGTAATTAATAAATAAATCAAGTAAACGGTAAAAATCAGTAATGAAGCTTGAGTGAGATAATAAATTTTATTTTTTAACCAAACATTAAAAAGTATGGATAATCCTAAAAATAGTTCAGCTGCGATGATAAATCTTGCTAAAAAAGGTGCCATTAACCAATTAGCAACACCCAAATCGACAAATACGATTTCAAAAGGCTCGATTGGAAATAGTTTGGCTAAGCCTGAACTAATAAAAACTAACGCTACAATTATTCTAACTATGTGATTTACTATTTTCATTACAAAAAAAAAGCTACCCAAAGGTAGCTTTTTAAATCTAAAATAATCTAATTATTTCATTTCACAACCATCAGAAGCTGTAAATGCTTTGTAAAATGCATCTAATGTATTACATCCATCTTCTAAAGATCCTCCTGAAGAACCCATATCATCTTCGGTGTAAGTAGTTTCAGTTCCACCAACAGTACACACGCACTCTTTTTTGCTACATGAAGTAAAAGCGATAGCTCCTCCTAAAATAATAGCGATTACTAATAATTTTTTCATAATAATTTAGTTAAGTTAATAATTCAGCCCGCAAGATAAGAAATCTTTTTTAAATCAAAAAAAAATTATTATCCATTGATATTTTTTAACATTCAATCCGATTGATACTATTTAGACTAGCAATTATTTTTGAAAAATGAATTGCTTCAAATGTCCTACTTAATCAATCAATAGAAAATTGTTTATTTCATTGAACAACTAGAATCACCAATCTTAGCGACCGAGCACAATTCACTTAATGTTGTACCTGCATCATCAGCATCAGATTGTGTATAAGTAGCATTACTACAAACACATTCTTCATCGCTAGCACATGATGTGAAAGCTAAAACTCCTCCTAAAATTAGGGCAAATAATAAAGATTTTTTCATTGTTATATTTTTTATGTTAATATGTTAGTTAATTGCAAAATCTATATAAGATTAAAAAAAATTACTGTATGGAACATTTATTACTTGAATTAGACAATTTAACAACTCCATCTAATCCCTCACAATAAGTTTCTAAATCAACTCCTGCATCCTTTGCATCATCATTAGTATAAGTAATATTATCTCCATCCTGTTGACATTCACATTGTTCTTGAGCACAAGAAATTAAAGTAGAAGAAACTCCAATTAAAAATAAATATAATAATTTTTTCATAGTATGCTAATTGATGTTTAGTTGGTAATACTTGAGTAAAATTATAAAAAAAAAGGCTTCTGAACAATTTCAGAAGCCTTTTTTTTATCCAGAGAGTGCTCGGATAATTATTTTTAATTTACAGCTGATTGAAAATCTGCGTTAGCTCTTGATTTAATAAACTCAGCATCAGTTTTAGCTTTAGCTTTTAAAGCTGCATCTTTTGAAGTTGCAGTTTTTAAATTATTAATCATCATATCGTTATCACCACTTCTTGCTCCAGCAATTGCTTTTAAGTAATAAGAAAGAGCCTCGTCTTTATCGTCAGAACCATCAATAATAGTTCCAATAGAATTGTTTTTATTTAACAATTGTGCTAAAGCTGCATTAAAAGAATTTACTCCTGAGTAATTAGCAACAGCAGCAGAATAATCACCTTTAATAATATTAATTATTCCTTTGTTTTGAGCAACTTCTTTACCAGCACCTGATGCTTTGTTGTAATATTCCATGGCAGCATCTAAGTTTCCATTTAATCTTTCAATAACTCCTAAGTTATTTTGAACAATAGGATTGTTAGCAGAAAGACCATTAGCTTTAGTAAATTCTGCTTTAGCATCGGCTAACTTATTTTGAGAAACATAAATGAACCCAACATTGTTTGGTCCTCTCCAATCATTAGCGTGTATAGAAGAAACACTTTTGTAAATAGATTCTTTTTTAGCTACATCATTATATAAAGTAGCTGCATACAACATTTGTTCAACATCTAAAGAATCAATTTTTGTATCAACTAATGTTTTGAGTTCATCATCAGTTAAATTATTATGTTTCATTACTAAATTACATTGAGATCTTCTTAATTGAGGCAAAACTTTTTTAGCAACTTCAGTATAAGTAGCAGCTAAATTTTTAATTTCTGTTTCTCTTTTTTCACCATCTTGGTAAGTTTCAAGCACTCTTATTATTAACTCTTTATCTTTTATGTCTGATGCAGTCATTAATGATTTGAATCCTGTCCAATCTTCACCTTTACCAGTAGCAGTTGTAAACCCAGTTTCAGGTAGCGTAATTTTTGCAGATTTAAGCATTCCTTCAATTGCTTTTGCAGCAGAAGTTGCTCTTTCATTCGCTAAATTTTCGTTTTTACTTAATTCACCTTCTGGAGAAGCATAAGCTTCAATTGCTAAACTGTTAAATTCCATTTTAACATTTTCTTGCCAACCTTTTAGTTTTGCTTTTAAATCTTTAATATCAGCATCAGTCATCTCACCAGGTCTAACAACAGAATTATTAACTAGGTAATGAATTTCAACACTATTGTTTTCTAAATCGAATTTCACCATTTTATCAGTTCCAGCAATAGCTTTATCAGAAGACATTACCAACTTAGGAGTAATAATTGTTCCATCAGCCACTTTTCTTGGATCTAAATCTTTTGTTTTTGTTTTGTAAGAACCAGTAACTCTTAATTCAACAGTTGCAGCTTCCATTCCATCTTTGTAAGGAATTTTTGCAGCATGTGAAAAATTACCACCTTTTTCATAATTAATAGTTGTTCCTTCTGCTTCAGAAACTTCTCCTTTTAATTTTAAAGGAGTAAACGATTCTGAACTTTCTCCATATACTAAAACGGGAGTAATAACAGCAGAAATCTTTTTGTTAAAATACTTTGCTGGAAAGCTTCCAGTAAAAGTAATCGCAATGGTATCACCATGCATTTCGACAGGGTTTGGAGTTAATTCATAATTAACTTCAGCTTGTCTTTTAACCATTTTATTTAATGGGTTACAAGCCATAAATGTAGTTGCTGCGACAACAACTAATGCTAACAATTTTAAATTACGATTTTTCATCTTTTATATAGGTTATTCTATTAAAATCTATTTTTTTTCTTAAATTCAACTGCAATGATAGTCAATACTTTTTATATTTAAAAAACTATTTGATAATATCTATAAATTTTATTCCAATAATTTGATAACTTTTAAGTTATCTTGACAGCTTTTTTTGAGTTCATCAATGGTTTTTCCTAATAAAGGATGAATAAATTGTGGAATTAATTCGGCTAATGGAAAAAGCACAAAATTCCGCTGATGTAAATAAGGATGAGGAATTATTAAGTTAGTGGAATTAATAATTTCACTTTCATAAAATAGGATATCTATATCAATAACTCGTTTTTGCCATTTATCTCCTTCCATTCTTTTTCTTCCCAATTCATTTTCTGTTTGCAAGCATATTTTTAATACTTCTTTTGGAGTTAATTGAGTTTTAAACACTAAAACTTGGTTGATAAAATCAGGTTGATTTTCTACACCCCAAGCTTTTGTTAGATATAAAGAGGAACTTTTAACTAGTTTTCCAACTTTATTTTCTAAACTACTGATAGCCTTAATAAATGTTTGTTGAACATTTCCAACATTACCTCCTAAAGACAATACTATTTGCTTGTTCATAATTTCCGTTTATCAATTCCTATAACCATTGGTGTATTATCTAAATGAAATTCAAACTACTAACTCTATTTTTGTAAAAGTAAAACAACTAAATATTATTCAAAATGAAACAATTTTTTAAATTCATGTTTGCCAGTATGATTGGCATGTTAATTTCTTTCTTTATCGCTTTTATTCTTTTTTTCGTTCTTATAGGAGCATTAATTTCTTCGGCTTCTGGCGATAGTACAAAAACTGCTAAAGTAGAAGATAATTCGGTTCTACAAATTAAATTAGAAAATACGATACAAGATAGAACTTCTGATAATCCTTTTGAAAATTTCAACTTTGAAACTTTTGAAGCTGAAGAAAATATTGGATTAGACCATATTCTTAAAAATATTGAAAAAGCCAAAAACGATAATCGTATTAAAGGTATTTATTTGGATTTAACTTCATTAGATGCTGGAATGGCAACAGTAGAGGAAATAAGAAATGCCTTAAACGATTTTAAAAAATCAAAAAAATGGATTATTAGTTATTCAGAAATTTACACTCAAAAAACTTATTACTTGGCTTCCGTTTCTGATAAAATTTTTCTTAACCCTGCTGGAATAGTAGAATTGAGAGGTTTAGCAACTCAATTGATGTTTTTTAAAAATATGTTGGAAAAATTAGAAATTGATGTTCAAATTATTCGGCACGGTAAATTTAAAAGTGCTGTAGAACCATTTATGTTAGATAAAATGAGCGATTCTAACCGAGAACAAATGCAGAAATTATTAAATACCGTTTGGGGAAATTGGTTAAATCAAGTTGCAACAAGTAGAAATCTTAAAATAGATGAAATTAATACGCTGGCAGATAGTCTTAAAATACAAGATGCCAACGATTCTAAAAAATACAACTTTGTTGATGAAGTAATATATAAAGACCAATTGCTTTCAGAACTTAGAAAAAGGTTAGCCATTGGTGAAAATGATGAAATTAATTTTATTGGTTTAGGAAAATATTCCAATGCTAAATTGCCAGATTCAGAAAAAAAGGAAAAATCTGAAAATAAAATTGCCATCATCTACGCTAGTGGAAACATTGTTAGTGGAAAAAGCACAAAAGACGATATGGGTTCTGAAACCATTTCCGAAGCAATAAGAATTGCAAGATTGGATAAAAATGTGAAAGCAATCGTATTAAGAGTTAATTCTCCTGGTGGAAGTGCATTGGCTTCTGATGTGATGTGGCGTGAAGTTGTTTTAGCTAAAAAAGCAAAACCTGTTGTTGTTTCTATGGGTGATGTTGCTGCTTCAGGTGGATATTACATTTCTTGTGCAGCTGATAAAATTGTTGCCGATGAAACAACTATTACTGGTTCCATTGGAGTTTTTGGTGTAATACCTAACATGCAAGGATTCTTTAATAATAAATTAGGAATTACTTTTGATGATGTTAAAACAAATGCTCATGGCGATATTATGACTGTTTTTAGACCTTTAACCGCCGAAGAAAAAGATATCATACAAATAGGAGTTGAAAAAATTTATGATGATTTTATTACCAAAGTTGCCGAAGGTAGAAAAATGACTAAAGAGCAAGTAGATTCTATCGGACAAGGAAGAGTTTGGGCAGGAAATGATGCTAAAGAAATAGGCCTTGTTGACGAAATTGGAGGATTAAATAAAGCCATTGATATTGCAAAAGGACTAGCAAAATTAACTGCTTATGAAATTGAAGAATACCCAATAAGACCAGATCCATTTGAACAGTTAATGAAAGACCTTTCTGGTGATGTGGAAGCAAGAATGATAAAAAATAAGCTTGGAGAAAATTACAAATACTACCAAAAAATGCAGACCATTACCAACCAAACAGGTGTGATGGCTCGAATGCCTTTTGAAGTAGAAATTCATTAATAGTTGATAATTCATTTAAAAAAGGAGTTGAACATTCAACTCCTTTTTTTATTCCCAAATTTTGCAGTATTTTGTAACCGTTATGCATTTATTTTATACGCCAGAAATAGCTAATGAAAACAGCTTCACTTTGAATGAAAGTGAATCCAAACACGCCATTCGAGTTCTTCGTTTAACTATTGATGATGTTATTCAATTAATTGATGGAAAAGGAAATTTTTATGAAGCAATTATTGTAACTAACCATCCAAAAAAATGTGAAGTAACAATAATAAAAACCAATAAAGAAGTACCTACTAAACCCAATTTGCACATTGCCATTGCCCCAACAAAAAACAATGAACGATTAGAATGGTTTATTGAAAAATGTACCGAAATAGGTATCAATGAAATCACACCTATTTTATGCGAACATTCCGAGAGAAAACACCTAAAAACTGAACGACTTATTAAAACAGCTATTTCTGCAATGAAACAATCCTTAAAAGCAACTTTACCAAAAATTAATGAGTTACAAAATTTTAATGATCTCATCCATCAATCCTTTAGTGGCAAAAAATTTATTGCTCATTGTTACCAACAAAATCAAAAACACGTTAAAGATTGTTATCTAAAAGGAGAAAATGTTTTAATTTTAATCGGTCCTGAAGGCGATTTTAGTTTGGAAGAAGTCGCTTTAGCTATTAATAATGGTTTTGAACCCATCAGTTTAGGAAATAGTAGATTACGAACAGAAACAGCAGGAGTTGTTGCATGTACCACTTTTAATTTATTAAATGAATAAAGTATTAATGGGAGTTCTAAAAATTAATACCGAAAAGTCGGCACAAGCTATTTCACATCCCCTCTATCAAGAGGGGCAAGGGGTGTGTAATCAAAAAACGCTATTTTTAGAACTCCAATTAAGATTACTTTGCCACATTCGTAGTAGCGTTCTAATACCGTTTTTCCTACTTCTCCCAACAATTAATTTTAGCCAAACATCAAGCTATCAAATAGCCTTAATCAAATACAATGGTGGTGGCGATTGGTATGCCAACTTAGAAACATCTTTGCCTAACTTAATTACCTATTGTAATAAAAATTTACAAACCAACATCAATACAGAACAAGCGATAGTTGAAGTTGGAAGTTCAGAATTGTTTAACTACCCTTTTGCTCATATTACTGGGCATGGAAATATTATTTTTAATGGAGATGAAGCAGAAAATTTAAGAAATTACTTAATTGGTGGAGGATTTTTACATATTTCAGATAATTATGGGATAGACAAATTTATTAGACCACAATTAAAAAAAGTTTTTCCAGAACTAGAGTTGGTAGAACTTCCTTTCTCCCACCCTATTTACCACCAGAAATATGATTTTAACAATGGGTTACCAAAAATTCATGAACACGACGACAAAATTGCTCAAGGCTTTGGATTAATTTATGAAGGTCGTTTAGTGTGTTTTTATGATTTTGAATGTGATTTAGGCGATGGTTGGGAAGATGCCGAAGTACACAATGATTCGGAAGAAAACAGAACTAAAGCACTAAAAATGGGTGCAAATATTATTCAATATGCTTTTACTCAGTAATACGTCATTGCGAACTTAATCAACATGACTTCTCAAGAATTCATCCAACAAAACCTTAATAAACCTCTTGTTGAAACTGCTTTATTGCTATGTAAACATCCTACATTAGACAAAAACTACATACTCCATCAAATAAATGGTTTGCAAAAGGCAAAATTAAAACTTCCATCTTTTTATGAAAACGAAAATATTATTTATTCTTCAAAATTGGCGATGGAGCAATGTTCGTCGGAACAAACTGCACTATTTAAAAGTAAATTGGTTAAAGAAAAAACTGTTGTTGACTTAACTGGTGGTTTTGGTGTAGATGCTTATTTTTTTTCGAAACAATTTGAAAACGTAAGTTATATAGAACAAAATAGGGAGTTATTTGAAATTGTTAAAAATAACTTTGAAGTTTTAAACGCTCCTATTCAATGTTATCAGACCAGTTGTGAAGAATTTTTAGTAAAAAATACTCAAATCTTTGATTTAGCGTACATCGACCCGAGTAGAAGAAATGAAAACAAACGAGTTTTTCAACTAGACGAATGCACTCCAAATATTATTGAACTAGCTACCGAAATCTTTAAAATTGCTAATAAAATTCTGATTAAAACAGCTCCCTTATTAGACATTAAACAAACTTTAAAAGATTTAAAATTTGTTACCGATGTTTGGGTAATTTCGGTAGCTAACGACTGCAAAGAAGTATTGTATTTATTAGAAAAAAACAAAAAAGTAGCACCACAAATTCATACTGTAAATCTTAACAAAACCAATCAATTTTTTGATTTTACTTTTGAGCAGGAAAAAGCTATCCATTCTGAATATGGGTTGCCAGAAAAATTTTTGTATGAACCCAATGTTGCTGTTTTAAAAGCAGGAGCATTTAATTCTGTTGGAAATCACTATCAATTAAAAAAAATTGCACCAAATAGTCATTTATACACTTCCCAACAACTCGTTGCTAACTTTCCTGGAAGAGTATTTGAAATTAAAAATGTTTTAAATTACCAAACCAATAGTTTTAGTAAATTAGGATTAAAAAAAGCCAATGTAAGTTGTCGAAATTTTAAAGACTCCGTTGCACAAGTAAAAAAGAAATTAAAACTAAAAGATGGTGGTGAACATTATGTTTTTGCTACAACTGATTGGAATGAAAAACCTATGATAATAGTTGCAAACAAAGTTTGACTTTCTCGTTAAAAAAGAATACCTTCGTTCATCGTTAGATAAAAAGCATTAAAACGATTTTTTATCCATAAGTTAGTGGTAATGTAAGCTGCTCAGACAAATTTAAACAAGAAACAATAATAGAAACGAAATCATATGGAAGCCATCTTTGATAAACTTATTAGCAATTTAATTTATACGCCTTTTTTAGCTTTATTTTTTGGGCCTATAAAGAGAAAAGTAAATTCTTTTTTAAAAAAAATATGGCCTTGGTATATAAATAGTATTTATAAGTCTGCTTCAGCAAATAATACAAGTAGACCTGCAATTTTTTCAGTAATACTTTTAGTAGCTATTGTTTTTTTAATGTCCGAAATCACTCTTCTATCGATATACCAACCTTCAATTCCAATTATTGACAATGCAATCGCTGCACACGAAACGCAATCAGACAAATTGCTTTTAACGACAGTTTTTTTAATTAATATTATTTTATTTGTTTTAGTAATGAGGATTGAAATAGTTCATTCGACAATCGCTAAGTTTAATCAAATGCTAACCATTATTCGACCCAATATCGAGCCAAAGTCGTATTATGAATTAAAACAAAAATGGGCATTAATGGAATCAGCCAACGACTACAAGAAAATTATACAGGATTTATTTTCTAACAACAAAACACTAGTAGACAACAAAGATAAATTTCCAGAAGAAATAAAAATATACAATAAACTAAAGCAAAATTAATTTCTATAAACTGTGTATGCAGACGCTAGAAAGAACAACTAGGTGGCAGCTACAACCACTAAAAAATTCATCGTCAACCATTAAAACAAACTAGTACTTGTAAAATTGAATTAAATGTAATAACTTTGTAATTACATTGAAAACAATAAAATTATTATTATGAATGTATCGGTAGTACAAATTGGAAATTCAAAAGGGATTCGACTTAGCAAAACGCTGATTGAAAAATACAACATCAAAGACACACTGGAAATGATATTGGAAAGTGGTTATATAATCTTAAAGCCTAAATCTGAACCAAGAAAAGGTTGGGAAAAAGCATTTGAGAAAATGCATAAAAATGGTGAAGACAAAATGTTGATGAATGATGTGTTTAACGAAGAAGATTTTGAAGAATGGAAATAAAACAATATGACATCGTTATTGTAAATCTTGACCCAACAATTGGAGACGAGATTAAAAAAACTAGACCCTGCGTCATCATTTCACCAAACGAAATGAATACCTATTTATCAACTGTAGTGATTGCACCAATGACTAGTCAATCAAAAAATTACCCAACTCGTGTTCAAGTAAAACACAACCATAAAAAAGGTTGGGTTGTTATTGACCAAATCAGAACGATTGACAAACAAAGAATAGTGAGAATTGTTGACAAATTAGCTGAAAAAGAAATAAGCCAGGTTAAAAATACCATTCTTGAAACATTTGTTGAATAATACAAAAAATATCAAATAGGTTAAGTGGAATATTTACTCACCTCCTCACTCGCTCAGCTATGCCGAATGAGTGATGTAGCTGTTTTAAGAGAAGCTGTTTTTCAATTAGTAAAAATTTACTTCAAAATTTAAACAAATTTTATATTTTTTTAAATAAATTAATTATCTTTCGAAACAATTATGTGGAGACCAGAACCCACTTTAATAAACGGGTCTTTTTTTAATAGTTTAAATCTAAAGAACATGAAAAAATTATTAGTTGTTTTATTATTAGTTGGTGGCTTTACTTCGGTATTTGCCCAAAAAGTTTACACCGTAAGCAGCGAAAGTTACGCTGATGTTAAGGTATTTGTTGTAAGTAGCGAAAGCTATGCCGACCTTTTAGTTTATAAAGTAAGCAGCGAAAGTTATGCAGGAGAAAATAACGGTAAATGGTTTTTTGTATCCAGCGAAAGTTACGCTAAGAAAAAAATCTATTTCGTTAGCTCTGAATCTTACGCCGATTTAAAAATATTTTTTGTAAACAGCGAAAGTTATGCAGGTTGGAAAAACGATAGTAAAAAACACTTGATGTACTAAAAATCAGATCAAGTATTCAATTATCATTCTTTTTAAAATTGGTAATTTAGAATACAAGGGAGTTCTAAAAATAGAGTTTTTTGATTACACACCCCTTGCCCCTCTTGATAGAGGGGAAGTAAGATGTTAATTTTTAGAACTTCCCTACATATTAACTTTCAAATAAATCCTTCAAAACAAGCTTTGAAGGATTTATTTTACTACCGATTTCAATTCAAGTAAATGACTACTGTCAAAAAATTGAAAATATTTTATTTTTCAGGAACAGGAAATGCAAAGCAAGTAGCACTGTGGTTTTCTAAATTTGCAATTGAAAAGAACATCGACTGCCAACTATTCAATATTGCCGATACCAAAATCTACCCTATAAATCCTGATGCATTGGTTTTTATTATTTCACCAATACATGGATTCAATTTTCCAAAAATTACATTAAAATTTATTAAAAGTTTTCCAAAAGGAAAGAACAACATTGTATTAATGAATACAAGGGCAGGGATGAAAATAGGGAGTTTTATAACTCCCGGATTAACTGGTGTGGCATTTTTACTTTCTTCATTGTTGTTAAAAATAAAAGGCTACAAAATTACAGGGCAAATTCCTTTTGACATGCCCTCTAATTGGATTTCTATCCACCCAACTCTTAACGAAAAAACGGTAAAGTTCTTACACCAAAAAAATTACTATCGGGCAGAAAAGCATGCTAATAAAATATTTTCAGGTAAAACAGATTTTCTTGCGTATCGAGACATTGTACAAGATATTCTGATTTCGCCAACATCATTAGCCTATTATTTGATTGGAAAATATGGTTTTGCAAAGTCGTTTTATGCGTCGAATAATTGTGATAATTGTTCATTATGTTTAAAAAAATGCCCCGTACATGCAATTATTGAAGTTAATAATCGACCATTTTGGACGTTTAAGTGTGAAAGCTGCATGAAATGTATGAATGCCTGTCCTAAAAAAGCAATTGAAACAGCACATGGGCTTTTTGCCATTATAATATTGATTTCAATGGTAATTACTTATTTACTGGATCATTTTTTGAGTTTCAAAATTTCATCAGGATATGTTAGGACTATATTTTCTAGCTTAATTTTTATTCTACTTTTATGGGGGTTATACAAAATTCAGCATTTGCTACTTAGCAGTAAGTTGATAGGAAAATTGATTTCATTTACCTCTTTTACACATTATAAGTTTTGGGGGCGTTATAAATCAATTGCAGATTACAAGTGGAAAAAATAAAATAACAAATCATTTTACTTCATTACTGCTTACTAAACATTTCTCATTTTCCCATTTTCCTTTTAGATTTTCGGCAGGAATAATATTCCCTTCACAATCTAAAAAATCACCTTTTTTATCTGTTTTAATTATTTTACAATTTCCTTGCGACACCAATTCAATTACAATATTTTTTAATTCAAAACTAGATGTTTGTTTACCAATTGCAATTCCTACATCATTGTTATACAAATCCATTTCTGAGTTAATTTTATCTGGCAAAACCCCATCTTCTAATTGGTGTTTTTTAAAATCCTTGTAATTTCCTTTTTCGTGTGCATTTCCTAATTTTTTAGCTCCCCTTCCTCCTATTTCCAAAGTTAAATTTGCCATCCAAAAAGTATGTCTAAAAGCATCTAGTTGGTCACCATTTCCTTCACCTTTTAACAACTTATTTTCTTTAACTTCTTTAGTTATCGCTCTAGCATATTCGCTAATTTTTAGTGCTTTTTTTGCTACAAAAGGATGCCCAACTACCCACCATTTTTCGGGGCAACTTAATTTCTTAAATTGCTTCAACTTGGATTCTTGTCCAACCGAGATGGAGTAAATTAATAGTAGAAACGCTGATAATAGTATTTTAAACTTCATTAGCAAACTATTGAATAAACACTTATTTTAATCGCCAAAATACTTATAGTTTTGATATGAAAAATAGAATTTTTAAGCTATTTTTGTAATCTTTCATAAAATTAAGATTAATAAGTTAAAATTGAGCATGGCACAAGTTGAATTGATAATGCCTAAAATGGGTGAAAGTGTTGCTGAAGCAACGATTACAAAGTGGTTGAAAGAGGTAGGTGATACCATTGAAGCCGACGAATCTGTTGTAGAAATAGCAACTGATAAAGTTGATTCAGAAGTCCCTTCAACAACTGAAGGGGTTTTAATAAAAAAATTATTTAACGAAGGTGATATAGTTCAGGTTGGACAAGCTATCGCTATTGTTGGGACTAAAAGTGAAGTAGAAAATGCTGTTCCAATTAAAGAAAAAATTGCTTTACCAATATCCGAAACAAAAACTATTACAGAAATTCCCGTTGTTGTTGAGCCAGTTGTTGCTATAAAAATTCAAAACTCTTCTGCAAGTGCAAAATTTTATTCTCCTTTGGTTAGAAGTATTGCTTCACAAGAAGGAATAACTATAAAAGAATTAGAAACCATCAATGGTTCTGGCAAAGAAGGAAGAGTAACTAAAAAAGATATCCTTAATTATTTGCCAAATAGAACGCCAGAAGTTATAAACACCTCAACTTTTCCAACAAATGGAGCTGCGAAAATTCAACCCTCTGTAAAATCAGAAGTTCATCAACCTGTGGGATTATCGCTAATGCAAGGTGATGAAATTATGGAAATGGACAGAATGAGAAAGCTCATTGCCGCACACATGGTTGCATCAAAAAATACTTCACCACATGTTACTTCTTATGTTGAAGCTGATATGACTAATGTAGTAAACTGGAGAAATAAAGTTAAAAATGAGTTTTTATCACGCGACAATGAAAAATTAACTTTTACACCCATCATTATCGAGGCAATTGTTAAGGCAATTAAAGATTTTCCGATGATTAATATTTCTGTAGATGGAGATAAAATTATTAAAAGAAAAAACATCAATATTGGGATGGCAACAGCTTTACCAAGTGGTAATTTAATAGTTACTGTAATAAAAAATGCTGACCGATTAAATTTATTGGGTTTAACTAAAGCAGTAAACGATTTGGCTTTCAGGGCAAGAAACAACAAACTAAATCCAGACGATATTGCTGGAGGAACATATACGATTACCAACGTTGGAACTTTCGGAAATGTAATGGGCACACCAATTATCAATCAACCACAAGTTGCAATAATGGCTGCAGGTGCTATCATTAAAAAACCTGCTGTAATTGAAACTCCTATGGGTGATGCAATTGCTATTCGTCATAAAATGTTTTTATCGCATGCATATGACCACAGAGTAGTTGATGGTGCTTTAGGAGGAATGTTTGTTAGAAAAGTTGCTGATTATTTAGAAGAATTTGATATTAATCGTGAATTTTAACTAGTTAATCGGATATTTGTTGATATTAATAATTTGATTTAAGGTGCAAATAAAATATATTTGCAACTATATAAAACACAAGAGAATATAACTCATGAAAAAAATAGCCCTTATTATAATTTTTAGTTTTGCTTTATTTAATGCAAACGCTCAAGAATCTTTTAATCAAAAATTCTTAGAAGCCAACACATTAATGGAAGAAAACCAACACAATGTTGCACTACCAATATGGTTACAATTACAAAGTGAGCAACCTGATAATTTTAATATTAATTATAAAGTTGGTGTTTGTTATATTTATTCTGCAAATGAAAAAAGAAAAGCATTAGATTATTTGGTTAAAGCTGTACAAAACTCTACCAACAATTATGACCCATTTTCTTCTTCAGAAAAAAAATCACCTATTGAGTCTTACTTTTATTTAGCTCGAGCTTATCACATTAACAGTGATTTAGATGCTGCAATGCTCAATTATAATTCTTTTAAAGAAAAAATCTCAAAAAAACATTATTTATTTAACGAAATTGATCATCATATCGAGCAATGTAAAAATGCTAAAATTGCTATGGAAAACCCTGTTAACATAAAAGTTAGCAATATGGGATCTATTATCAACTCTGTTTCTCCCGATTATAGTCCAGTATTGTCAATTGATGAATCTTCTATCTATTTTACTTCAAGAAGAGTGAGAAAAGACAGTTCTAACTATTACATAAAAGACATTTCTGATGGAGAGCATTATGAAGACATCTATGTGTCTAACAATTATGATGGGGCATGGTCTGAACCAGAATTGTTGGGTATTAATACCGAAGGTCACGAAGCTACCGTAAACATTTCAGCTGATGGTCAAACTTTGTTTATTTATAAAGACGATAATGGTGATGGTAATATTTACATCAGTAAATTAGAAGGAGAAGAATGGTCAACACCAATAAAATTAGGATCCGACATTAACCTAACTTCTAGAGAAACCCATGCCCATGTTTCCCCTGATGGAGATTTTTTATATTTTGTAAGTGACAGAAAAGGAGGGTTTGGAGGACAAGATATTTATGTATGTAAAAAGTTACCAACTGGAGATTGGTCTAAAGCTCAAAACATTGGAAATATTGTTAACACACCTTATGATGAAGATGGAGTTTTTATTCACCCCGATGGAAAAAGTATGTATTTTAGTTCTAAAGGACACAACAGCATAGGAGGTTATGATATATTTTATTCTTTGTTAGACGATGCTGGAAATTGGTCTAAGCCTATCAACATGGGGTATCCTGTTAACACAACTGACGATGATGTATTTTTTGTTACTTCAGCAGATGGAAAAAGAGGTTATTATTCTTCTTTTAAAGAAACAGGATATGGAGAAAAAGATATTTACAAAATATCTTTAGAAGATGCCGATGCTAAACCTGTTACTTTGTTAACTGGTTTTATAAAAGTTAGAGGAATGTCTGAAACACCTGATAATGCTCAGGTTGTTGTTACTAATAACGAAAACGGAGAGTTAGTCGGCATTTTTAAACCAAGAAAAAAAGATGGAAAGTTTAGTATTATTCTAGCTCCAGGGAATGATTATCATATTATTTATTCTGCCGCAACATTCAAACAAGAAGAATATTTGTACATACCACCTGTTTCTGCTTATCAAGAGATTAATAGAGGTATTGATTTGCAAGATATCATTTTCGGAAATCCTGAAGATACTTTAGTGACCAACAATACAAACAATAACAACACAAATAACAACAACACAAATAATAACAATACAAATAACAATACAAATACGAATAATGATGCTGAATTAAACCAGTTAAAAGGAATCATCAAAACATTAAACGCCCAAATTGCTGATCTTAAAGCTCAATTAGCAAAAAACAATACCAACACCAATAATAATACTAATGAAGACGCAAGAGTTGCCTCATTAGAAGCTATTATCAGTGACCTAAAAAAACAAATTGATTTATTAATGTCTGGCAATGCTAATACTAACTATGTTCCTTCTGGTGATGTAATTGCTTCTTATCAAGAATTTTTTAATTATAACGTTAAAAATGTTAATATATCTAGCGATAAATATATTGATTTAATCACCAAAACTGTAGAAAAATCAAAATCATCAGGGAAGGTGATTATAGAGATTGAATCTAGTGCTTCTAAAGTTCCTACAAAAACTTATGGAACAAATTCAAATTTAGCTTATAAAAGAGCTCAAGACGCTAAGGACAATATTATCAAATCATTAGTCAACAAAGGAATTAAGAAAGAAAATATTGTTATTAAGAGTGTAAATTCTAATGTTAATGGACCTGAATACAATAGTGATTATAACAATGCTAGCGTATATGAAAAATACCAATACGTTGTAATTAAAATAAAATAGATTTTTTAATGATAATTCACTTTTCATTTAGGTAAAATTTTATGCGTTCTATTTATAGGTTATTCTTTTTATCCATTGTTTTATTTACTTCAGTTTCACTAGTATATTCTCAAGAAACAAGTAAAGAAGAAAAACGAACATTAAAAAAGGCTAGAAAATTTCTTGCTAATGAAGATTTTCTTGCTGCACAAACCAATTACCTTAAATTATTAACATTAAACTCAAAAGATCCTGTTTATAATTTTGAGGGAGGATTAAGTTATTATTTCACAGATTTTGAGCAATCTAAAAGTGTTCCGCTATTTGAAGCAGCATTAGAAAATTCAACACAAGATACCATTCCTGAATTGTATTATTATTTAGCGAGAGCTTACCACATCAATGGAGATTTTGAAAAATCAAAAGAAGCTTTTGCTCATTTTAAACCATTTGTTAAAACAAGCACCAAATCTGGTCAGGAATTAATGAAGCAATCCGATTATTACATTAAAATTAGTGATAACGGTAATAATTATTTAGCTAATAAAAACGAAAATACCATCATTAAAAATTTGGGTGTTGGCATTAACTCTTCTTATGGTGAGTATGCTCCTATCATGAAAAAAAATGAGCAAGCTTTATTGTTTACTTCTAGAAGAAAAAATGGAACTAGTAAAAAGTTAGATACTGATTTACTTCCTTATGAAGATATTTTTGTAGCAAAACTAGTTAATAATAACTGGCAACTAATAACTGATAAAGCTGAGCTAGAGAAATACATTCCAAAAGATTTGAATACCAAAAAACACGATGCTGGAGTTGTATATTCCTCTGACGGAAATACTTTATATACCTACAAAAACGATTTGATATGGAAATCAATTCTTGAAAATGGAAAGTGGTCGAACTTAGTGGAATTGGATAAAAATATTAATTCCAGCCAATACAACATACCTAGCGTAAATTTATCTAAAGATGGCAATACTATTTATTTTGTATCCACTCGAAAAGATGGTTTTGGAGGAAAAGACATTTATAAATCTTTAAAAAGTGAAGATGGAAAATGGAATGTAGCAGAAAATTTAGGAGATAAAATAAATACCAAATTTGACGAAGATTCTCCTTTTATTTCTGATAATGGAAAAACAATCTACTTTGCCTCTAAAGGTCATGATGGGATTGGAGGATACGACTTGTACAAAAGTGAAATAACTGATGCTGGTTGGAGTAAAGCGGAAAACATGGGTATCCCTGTCAACTCTTCTTTAGATGATATTTATTTAATAATTGATGAAGAAGAAAAAAATGGATTTTTTGCTTCTGCCAGAGATGAAGGATTAGGAGGAATGGATATTTATAGTTTATGTATCAATTGTCCTACAAAAATCACGAATACCATTAACGGTTTATTGGTTGATAATATCGAAACTCCTCTTGATGGTGCGTTATCTATTAAATCTCTAGTTTCCAATACTATTATTGAAACAATTCCATCAACTGCTGGTAAATTTACTTTAGCTACAGAAACTATCGGGAAGCATGAAATAACTGTTGAATCTAAAAATTTCGAAAAACAAACTATTGCGTTTGAACTGCCAAATAAATCTTCTGAAACCGATTTAAAAATTAAATTAATTCAATTTCAATTGGGAGAAAATAAGTTTCAGGTGATAACAATTATTAATAACACTCTTCAAGTAGAAAAATCTGACACTATTAAACTAGAAAAATTACTAGTTGAAAACACTACAACCACTAATTCCAATTCTGGTGTTAACACTACAAATACTAATTCCAATTCTGATGTTAATACTACTAATAATATCACCAGCAAATCACTTATCTCCTATCAAGAATTTTATACTTACAATTCAACAGTTATTAATACTAACAATTCGCAGTATATAAATTTAATCAACCAAGCATTGGCAAAATCAAAAAATGGCGAAAAAATAGTGATTGAAATTGAATCCAGTGCGTCTAAAGTTCCTACTTTAACTTATAAAACTAATATCAATTTATCCTCAATTAGAGGTGATGAAGCTAAAAAAACAATTGTTCAATCTTTAATTGATAAAGGTATTAACGAAGATAAAATTATAGTTAATTCAATAAATTCTATCGTAAGTGGTCCAAATTATGCTAAGGATTCTTTTAACCTTGAGAAGTATAAAAAGTCACAATATGTTAAAATTACTCTAAAGTAATAAATAACATTAGTACCCATTTTTCTTTTTAAATCCCCAAAAAAAATAATACATTTATATTTTGGTATTGCTTTTGCATTTAACTTAACAAAATTACTTTTTTGAAAAGTCTTAAAAAATACATATTTGTTTTTATCGCTGCCATACTATTGCATAGTGTTAATGCACAAAAACCTGACCCAGAAGATGCTAAAGAACATTTTAAGTTTGGAAACTACATTGATGCATTGGTCGTGTACAAAAAATTGATGGAGTTAGATCCTAAAAATGCAGAATATCCATACAAAGCGGGTTTATGTGTACTGTTTACAGAAAGGGATAAATCTGAAGCTATAAAATATTTAGAGTCAGCAGATGAAAGAAAAGCTGATCCAGATGTAAAATTTTTCCTAGGTAAAGCGTATCATTATAATTTAAAATTGGATGAAGCTCTTGAATCTTATAACAAGTACATTACTTCTGGAGAAGGAACTAAACGAGCAGAAGTTGATCGAGAAATGGAGATGGTAAAAAATGCAAAAAAATTAATTCAATCTCCAATTGATGTAGCGTTTGAAAATTCTGGGGATAAAATAAATTCAGAATTTCCAGATTATTATCCTTTTATTACCCCAAACGAATCTTTTCTTGTTTTTACTTCTCGCAGAAAAAGCAGTGTTAGAGAATTTGATGGTTATTATCCATCTTCTATATATTATAGCGATGTAGTTGCTGGTGAATTTTCCGTTACTAAAAAAGGAAGTTCAATGATAAACTCAGAATATGATAATCAAGCAGTGGGATTATCTTATAATGCTGACAAACTTTATATCTATTATGATGACATAAAAGAAAAAGGTGACATTTATGAATCTAACATTGTTGATTTTAAATTTAAAAAGAAAGAAAAGATGGGCGAAAATGTTAATTCTATTGGGTTTGAAAGTTCAGCAACCATTTCTGCAGATGGAAACACTTTGTTTTTCGCAAGTCACAGAGAAGGTGGACTTGGTGGAAAAGATATCTACATGACTCGTAAATTACCCACTGGTGATTGGGCATTACCTCAAAATTTAGGTGAGAATATCAATACAGCTTATGATGAAGATTTCCCCAATCTTTTTTATGATGGAACAACGCTTTACTTTTCTTCAAGAGGACATAATAGTATGGGTGGGTTTGATTATTTTAAATCAACTTGGAATGAAGAAGCCAACACTTGGAGTAAAGCTGAAAACCTTGGATATCCATTAAACACAACTGGTGATGATATTTGTATTTCATTTACTGAAGATAAAAGACATGCTTATATTTCTGCATGGAGAAAAGACAGTAAAGGCTTTCAAGACATTTATAAAGTAACTTTTAATGAGTTGGATGCTCGCCAAACAATTATAAAATCAGTAATTAAAGCAGCAGGTTCAACAAATCCAATAATTGACGCAATGATAACTGTTATTGATAATAGAACTCAAGAAGAATTTAATTACACTCCTAATTCTAAAAATGGCAGTTTTGTTATTACTCTTGTTCCTGGAAGTTATACAGTTCTGATTGACGCACCTGGTTTCTCACCAAAAAATGAGACCATTTTTATTAAAGGAAAAAGTGATTTTATTCCTTTTATGACCCAAGAATTTGTTGTTAATCCTTAATACATATATATTTAATGAATTTAAAACTAACAAAACCATTAGCATTTTTTGATTTAGAAACGACTGGTTTAAACATTGCATCTGATAGAATAGTTGAGATTTCTATCGTTAAAATAATGCCAAATGGTGATCAAGAAACAAAGACAAAACGAATTAATCCAACCATTCCTATTTCAAATGAATCATCAGCTATTCATGGTATTTTTGATAAAGATGTAAAAGATAAAGCCACTTTTGTAGAAGTTGCCAAGGAACTATCGCAATTTATTGAAGGTTGTGATTTAGCAGGCTACAATTCTAATAAATTTGATATTCCACTTTTAGCAGAAGAATTTTTAAGAGCTAATATTGATTTCGATGTTTCCAAACATCAATTAATTGATGTACAAAACATTTTTCATAAAATGGAACAACGCACTTTATCTGCCGCCTATAAATTCTATTGCAATAAAGATTTGACTAATGCACATAGTGCAGAAGCAGATACTACTGCAACCTATGAAATATTAGAAGCTCAATTAGAAAAATATTCCGATTTAAAAAACGATACTGCTTTTTTAAGTGAGTTTTCTCAAACAACTAAAAATGTTGATTTATTAGGTAGAATCATTTATGATAATAAAAATGTAGAAATTTTTAATTTTGGAAAACACAAAGGGAAACCAGTTGTTGAAGTTTTAGAAAAAGAACCAGGTTATTATAGTTGGATGATGAATGGAGATTTTCCTTTATATACCAAAAAGGTATTAACAAAAATTAAAAACAATAAACTTTCTCTTTCAAAAGAAAAACCATTAGTTAAAACTATTAGTACAACTAATGTCGCTCCCAAAATTACAACTAAAGTTACCCAAAAGATTACACCAAAGGTTATTCCTAAAAAAACAAAACAAGCTGAAGAAGAAATTACTGAGAACAAATTAATGATGTTAAAAAATAAATTTAACGCTAAATGAAAATAATTTGCATTGGTAGAAATTATGTTGATCATGCAAAGGAATTAAACAATCCTATACCACAAGAACCTGTGTTATTTTTAAAGCCAGAAACCGCTTTATTGCCAACAAAAAATCCTTTTATCTATCCTAGCTTCTCTAAAGATGTACATTATGAAGTAGAAATTGTGTTAAAAATTAACCGACTAGGAAAACACGTAGAAGAGAAATTTGCACCTAAATATTTTAACGAAATTGGTATTGGTGTAGATTTTACAGCTCGTGACTTACAAAACAGATGTAAAGAAAAAGGTTTGCCATGGGAAAAAGCCAAAGCGTTTGATGGCTCTGCTCCTACCAGTAAATTTATTAACATTAATCAGTATAAAAATATCAACAACCTTGATTTTAGTATTAGTGTTAATGGAAAAACTAAACAGAAAGGAAATACAAAAGATATGCTGTTTAATTTTAATCAAATTGTTTCCTATGCTTCCAACTATTTTACTTTAAAAATTGGTGATTTAATCTTTACTGGTACTCCTGCTGGAGTTGGTCCAATTCAAATAAATGATAACATAGATTGTTTTATAGAAGATAAAAAATTATTAAGTTTCAGTGTGAAGTAAACACGATCTAAGGTAGTTAAAAAAGTTTACTAAAAAATAACAAAGTGAGTCATCAAAAAAGGTGTCATTTAGTATTCTTAACTTTTTTTAATGGATTTATTTGTACTCTTAAAAAAAATCTCAATATTGTATAAATTTCTAAAGAAATAACACCTATTTAATTGAATTTGTAGAATGAACATTTTAATATTTAAAATTGTTTTAGGGGTAAGTATTTTATTGTTTTTTTTACCAAAAAAGTGGCTATATAGTTTTGCACTATTACTAATTGTATCAATTTGTGTTATCTCCAGTTGGTGGGCATCTTCTACTTTATTTGGAGATGGATTTCAACCATTAACTCTTCTAGAATTATCAGGCAATCCTATTTACTTAGTAATTGACAAACTTTCTGCATTTTTTATTATCATCATTAATTTTACAGTTTTAACTGGCATCTTCTATACCAAAGGTTATCTACAACCTTATTTCGATAAAAAAGTCAAAACAGAATTAGCCATTCATTACTTTAACTTTGTTTGGCTACATATTTCCATGTTATTGGTTTGTATGATTAGAGATGGTTTGGCATTTTTAATTGTATGGGAAATTATGTCAATCTCGTCTTTTCTTTTAGTAATATTTGAATCTGAAAAAAAAGAGACACTAAAAATTGGAATTAATTATTTAGTTCAAATGCACATTGGTTTGGTGTTTATCATGTCTGCATTTTTATTGGCTTTTATACAAAGTAATTCAACTTTTGGGTTTGAAGGTGTTGTTATTTTTTTCACCAAAAACCAACCATTTTTAGTTTTCTTTTTATTTTTTATAGGATTTGGCATAAAAGCAGGATTTGTTCCAATACATACCTGGTTACCCCATGCACATCCTGCTGCACCTTCTCATGTTTCTGGTATTATGAGCGGTGTTATGGTTAAATTAGGAATCTATGGTATCATTCGAATTACATTAATGCTAACAAGCGACCTGCTATTAATTGGTGAAATTATTTTAATAATTTCTTTACTAACAGGCATTTTTGGAATATTAAATGCAAGCATTCATCGAGATTTTAAAAAAATGCTGGCTTATTGCACGATAGAAAATATTGGAATTATAGGCTTAGGTATTGGTTTGTTTTTGATTGGTAAAGGTTTAAATAATATCCCATTAATGATTATTGGATTAAGTGGAGCATTGTTGCACACCTTAAATCATTCCTTATTCAAATCCTTACTATTTTACTCAGCAGGCTCTGTATATCAGCAAACTCACACTAGAGATATGGAAAATTTAGGTGGTTTAATTCATAAAATGCCACAAACTGCTGGATTATTTCTTATTGGCTCTTTAGCAATTGGAGGCTTACCTCCATTTAATGGATTTGTTTCTGAATTTATTATTTATGGAGGGTTTATTAATTGCTTTAATCAAGTAGGATTAGTTCATGCAACTTTAATGATTACCGCATTGGCTAGTCTTGCCTTAATTGGTGGACTATCACTTTTAACTTTTACCAAAAA
>CAYHWX010000043.1:0-29117 GCA_964360245.1 uncultured Vicingus sp. | reverse complement strand
TAAAGCCGATACATTAGCCAATTTTAGAGGAACCGTGCAAGCAGATATTTTAAAAGAAGACCAAGCTCAAAATACCTGTATTTTTTCAACCGAATTTGCGTTGCGTTTAATGGGTGATGTTCAAGAATATTTTATCGAACAAAATGTACGTAATTTTTATTCCGTTTCTATTTCGGGTTACCACATTGCTGAAGCCGGTGCTAACCCTATTACCCAATTGGCGTTGACTTTATCGAATGGTTTTACTTATGTTGAATATTACCTGAGCAGAGGAATGGACATCAACGCATTTGGTCCAAACTTATCGTTCTTTTTTAGCAACGGAATTGACCCCGAATATGCTGTAATTGGACGAGTTTCTCGACGAATTTGGGCAAAAGCTTTGGCAAAAAAATATGGAGCCAACCCAAGAGCACAAATGCTAAAGTATCACATACAAACTAGCGGACGAAGCCTCCACGCACAAGAAATAGATTTTAACGACATCAGAACTACGCTGCAAGCTTTGTATGCCATTTACGACAACTGCAACTCGTTACATACCAATGCATACGACGAAGCCATTACCACACCAACCGAAGAAAGCGTTCGTAGAGCAATGGCAATACAACTAATCATTAACCGTGAGTTAGGTTTAGCCAAAAACGAAAATCCGTTACAAGGTTCGTTTATTATTGAAGAACTCACCGACTTAGTGGAAGAAGCTGTTTTAGCTGAGTTTGACCGAATTACCGAACGTGGTGGAGTGTTGGGTGCTATGGAAACGATGTACCAACGTAGCAAAATACAAGAAGAAAGTTTGTATTACGAAACCTTAAAACACAACGGCGAATTTCCGATAATTGGAGTAAACACATTTTTGAGTAGCAAAGGCTCTCCAACCATTATCCCCAAAGAAGTAATACGAGCTACCGAAGAAGAAAAACATTACCAAATAAAAATGCTGGAGCAATTGCACAAAGGCAATGCAACCCGAGTTGCAGAAGAACTGCAAAAAGTACAACAAGCTGCCATAAACAATAAAAACATTTTTGAGCATTTAATGGAAGCCAGTAAATATTGTAGTTTAGGGCAAATTACCGATGCATTGTTTGAAGTGGGCGGACAGTATAGGAGGAATATGTAAATCCCCTTAAATTCCCTGAAGTGGGACTTGTCCAACGCACAAAGCCAATCAGTACTTGTCATTCTGAACAATATTTTTCATCCAGAAGAATGAGGGATAGAAAAATGAAGTGATGAATCTATTAGGGTGACTGTATTATTTTTCACTCTTGATTAGTTTGTCGAAGCATCTTTTTATTAAACTTAAAACTTTAGTTTTTTATTTGTTAGATTTGTTATTGTAAATGTACCACGAGATATAAACTTGCGGTAGCGGTGCATATTGTTGAAAAGTTTTGATGTCTAAAAATTTCTAATTTTATATTATATCCTACTTTTAAGACAAATTACAGATGCTTTGTTTAAGGTAGATAGACAATATAGAAGTAATATGTAACTTTATGTTTGATATTAGCAATAAAATGGGTGAACAAGACAAAAACAAAAATCATCTTGGAGGAGCAAGAATTTCAACCAAAGTTGATGATGAATTAACTTACCCTTTAACTAGAGACGAGTATCACATTATTCAGGAGAATTGCAATAATGATAATTTTACAAATTTTGAATCAATACTTCTTTCATTAGGAGTTACGTCTATTATCAGTTTTGTCATATTCTATTTCACAGATAATTTTTATAATAAAATAGAAAATATCCCTGTTATAAACTGGAATAAAATAATAATACTTATGGTGTATGGTGGTGTCGGAATGGGAACCTTATTAGGTTTTGCTATAAGTAGAAGGTTAAAAAAGAAATCAAAAAGTTCCTATGAAAGACTTGAAAATAAAATATTAAAAAAGATTGAAAGTAATGAGTGAGAGGATATATGTTATAATAGTCAACTATGAATCCGCAAATAGTAGTTTGGATTTACGAATAAGAAATAATTTCCCTTCCATTAAGGATCGAAATCTCTACTTTATAAGCTCAAATTTATTATCCGCAAAGGATATTTATGAGCTTATTGAGGATAATTCCGATACATTTAGAATATTTATAGGACATTTTAGTGATTACTATGGGCATCTTAATTCTGAAACATGGGATTGGATTAAAAATAGAGACGGTCGAGTTTATGTTGAAAATCAATCTGATAAGTAGTCCTTCTGCTATCCCAAGTTTAGCGAAGTGTAACTCGTGATTTACCAATAATAAATCAGATTCCGCATCAAGTGCGGAAAAACGAACAGTTAGTAACTCCACCTGATTTTAAAACTGCGAAAGCCTCGAACTCAAACATGATAGTTCAGCCTCTTGACTTTAGAGACAGGCTCTATAAATTTATAGAATTTTCATTTCAACTCTTCTGTTTTTCTGTTTTCCAGCTTTTGTTTTGTTGTCGGCTATTGGTTGAGTTTCACCAAACCATTCTACATCTATTCTATCTTTCAGAACATTGTTGGTGACTAAAAAATCTCTAACTGCTTCACTTCGTTTTTGTGATAATAATAAATTGGCTGATTCTTTTCCATCACTATCCGTATGACCAGAGATTTTTATTCTCCATTCTTTTTTAGTCATCAATAATCCAGCTAATTTTTCTAACGAAGGATACGAGCTTTTCTTGATAATTGCTTTTCCAGTTTCAAACTCTAAATTATCGAAGGCAGCTTTTAATATTTCTTCTTCTTCTTCTAATAGT
Organism: uncultured Vicingus sp.; assembly: GCA_964360245.1. Taxonomy (GTDB): domain Bacteria; phylum Bacteroidota; class Bacteroidia; order Flavobacteriales_E; family Vicingaceae. Next base: position 26,365 of record CAYHWX010000043.1, on the reverse strand, counting down.
ACAACTTCAAAGTCAGCAGCAGACAAATGCTGATAAAAGTAAAAACCTCTTGCATTTCTTAATGCAGTAATGGTATCATTACCTAAAATTACACGAATAAAATCGCTATTATCATCTTCACCAAGCATAAACAATTGGTTATCAGTTGCTTTTAGATTTGCGAAATAAAAGAATTTATCATTCAAATACATGGTGTCAGTTTCCAATATTTCTCCCATTTCGGTAATAGAATGTAAAAATTTAAGTGGACAACCTTTGTTTGATTTTGGACCAGGGAATGTAGGACATTCATCTTCATTGTCCATTAAACCATCGCCATCAGTATCAGGACAGCCTTTAAATGCAGGTATTCCAGGAGTATCAGGACAATCATCTATTTTATCAATAATATCATCACCATCTCTATCAGGACAACCATTAAATTTAACGATACCAGAATCAGTAACGCAACTGTCGTTTTGATCAAGGATTCCATCGCCATCAACATCAGAACATCCTTTAAGTGCCCAAATACCAGGTATGTCAATACAATCGTCTAATTTATCAGACACTTTATCCTTGTCTCTATCTTTAGGAGCTTTAAATAATATTGGAGCTCTAAATGCTAAAAAGATATCTAACCCTCTAATGTCCATATCATGACCTGGAGCGATGAGTGGTTTTATATCTCCTGTACCAATATCAAAATACCATAATCTTAATGCTAAACCAGTTCTAAAGCCAGTAACTTTGTTATAAGAAAATGGAATGGACACTCCATAATGTTTATGGTCAAACCGTGGAGTTAAAGCAAAGCTAGTAGGATAATGAACGGTGTTTTCATCGTTCCCGAATTTTAAGTTGATGCGGGTGTAAAAGTTAACATAAAAGTTTTTATAGATGTTATAATCAACATCAAAGTTTGCGTGTGTAGGAAGGTTCATAAAAAATTGACGATCATCATTACTATTAAATTTAACCCAACCAGAATCTGAAAAACTATTTAAAATAGAATCTAATGAACGTAAACCGTCTGTATTATCAAATTTTTGTAAATCGAAAACAGCAACATTTAGGTTAAAATTATTACTAAGTCCTCCTTTGTCGTATCGCATACCTCCAATGTCGTTTACAGCCAAACCAACCTTCAATTTATACTTGTTTTTATCTCTCATCCAAAGGTCTGTTTTTCCATCCATGTCGTATTTGTACTTTTCCCAGTCAGGACGCCATTCATAAACAACGCCAACATCTAACCCTAAGCCAAGTTTGGATGTAAAATCTTTCATGTTAGAAGCACTAAACTTTTCTGCATCCCCTAAACTTTCATTGGGCTCAATAAACCCACCGAGGTTTTCGGAATAACCATAATCAAAGTTTGCTGAAATGGAATTGGAAGTGGTGTCGTTTTGGATGTTAAATTTTAAATCTTTTGTATGAAGATAAGCAGAAGCTACGCCCTGTAAGAACTTTAGTTTACCACCAACTTTATAAAAATGCTCATTTTGGTCGGATAAAATTTGTGCATAATTAAAATTGTATTCTATCCATGAATTCATGGAGATGTTAAATTTTTCGTCATTTATTGCAATGTTAAAAAGATTTGGATAATCAAAATCGTAAGTGGATAAACGAACTAATTCTGGAGAAGCATCGTCTAAATTTAACAAGGTTCTACTTTTTATTTGAAAACCTACTGCTCTTTTTCTATCTATGGTGATCATAAAATTAAGCAAATCAAATTCAGTATTAATGAAAGCTGACCTTCTCACATTCCCGTCATTTATTTCAAAAAACTGACCTAAACCCCTGCTTTTAAAGCTGTCGGTAGAATCTATCGGAACTAGTGTTTCAAATTGACCACTGTTCAACCAAGCATCTGATTCAGGATAACTATCATCAAAAGATTTTACCCACCAAAAAGGCATAGTTTTGGTGTTAAAAGCCATGTGGTTATTATAACCACCAATGTACATTCCAAAAATTAATAAATCGAATTTGTATCGACTGTCGGCTATTGAAGCTGGGTTTAAATCAGCACCCATTATTCCAGAATAATTACTTTGTCGTAATCCTAAAAATTCTTGAGTGTACGATATTTTACTGAGTGTAATTATTAATAATAAAACAAGTAATAATCTTTTCATGGAATATTATTTTATAAAAGTTTAGGCTAATACGAGTTTGTTATTCAATTAGTTGCATGTTGAATAAATTCCAAAATTTTTTAATATTAAATAATATCTAATAACTTCTTAATGTCCTTATTACTTCCGTAAATTACCATAATATCACCTTCGTTTAACAATGTTAAGCGAGAGGCGACTCCCTTCACTTGACTTACTTTGTTGGAAAGACCAATTAAATTCTTTTCTTGTGTAATGGTAATAGTAGTAAGAACTATCACATCATGATTTTTTCTAAAATCAATTTCACCTAATGTTTTTCCAACATAAATTTTTGGAACGTTTACTTCAACAATACTGTATTCACCATTTAGCTCAAAAGAATCTACTACTCCTTTGATACATAATTTTTTTGCCCATCTTTCTGCGGTTTCTTCTTCGGGATGAACAATTTCATCAACACCTATTGCTTGAAGTATGGTTTCGTGAAGTGGACTAATGGCTCTACTAATTAATCTTTTTGCTTTTAGATTTTTCATCACTGCAGTTGTCATAATGTTTGCTCCTTGGTCTTCACCAATAGCCACAATAACCACATCGGTATTCTTAATTGGCAGTCCAGACATGGTAAACTGGTCGGTTGAATCTATACAAATGGTGTGAGAAATTATTGATTTATAAGCATCTACTTTAGTCATGTTACTATCAATGCCAATTACTTCATTACCTTGTTTGGTAAGTTTTTCTGCAAGTGAACCACCAAAATTTCCGAGACCTACAATAATATATTTCATGAGATTTATGATTTTAGATTTACGATTTTAGATTTACGCATTGTTACATTAGTTTATAATAACTTCTTCTGTTGGATAACGATAGTTTTTATGTTTTTCTCTTCTTACGATAGCAATTAAAATAGAAAGCATACTAACTCTTCCAATAAACATCACTAAAACTAAAACTAATTTAGATGCTGCACACAATTTTGAGGTAATACCAACACTTAACCCAACAGTACTGTATGCTGAAAAACATTCAAAAGAAATGCTTAGTAGATTTTTATCATATTCAAAAGAGCTTATTAACAAAATGGATATACCAATTGTAATTAAGGACAATAATATGGTGGCATAAGACCTACGAACGGAAATATCGGAGATTTCTCTTCTAAAGAGTTCAATTCTTGTTTTACCTTTTGAAATGCTTACAATGTTTAACAAAGCGATTGCAAAAGTGCTTGTTTTAATACCACCTCCGGTTGAGCCGGGTGAAGCTCCAATCCACATTAAAAGTATAAATATTATTAATGTGGAGATCCTTAATGCACCAGTATCTACCGTATTACACCCTGCTGTTCTTGTTGTTACTGAGCCAAAAAATGAAGTAACAATTTTACCAAAAAACCCATGTTCAACTAACGTATTGTTATACTCCAACACATAAAAAAATATTGTTCCCGAAACAATTAGTATTAGTGTAGTAATCAAAGTAATTCTAGAGCTTAAGTTGAGTACCCAAGGAATATGCACTCCTTTTAATTCTTTGTTAAACGACAAAATTCGTTTAACAAAAACGTGTTTGATGTACTTGGAGGTATTAAATATAATTGGAAAACCTAATCCCCCAAAAATTATTAAAAAAGCAACGGTTATATGTAAATAATAATTAAATCTAAAACCTGATTCGTAAAAACCATTAGGCAATGTTGAAAAACCGGCATTGCAAAATCCAGAAATGCTATGAAAAAAAGAAAATGAAATTCGATCGTATAAACTTGGAATAATATTATTATCAAGGCTATAAAAAATTAAAATTGCTCCTATGGTCTCGATAACAAAAGTTAATAGAATAATTTTTTTTAATGTACTAAAGACTTCGCCAAGCTTATCGACATTGGTGATGTCGCTTAATACGATATGATTTTTATAAGTTGAACCTCCAGTAAAAAAATAACTAAAATAACTGGCAAAGGTCATAATTCCCAAACCACCAACTTGTATTAGAATTACGATAATTGTTAAGCCAAATTCAGTAAAATAAGTACCTGTATCAACTACAGCTAAGCCTGTTACACAAACAGCACTGGTAGAAGTAAAAAGAGCATCAATCGCACTTATCCCATCGTGAGTTGAATTAGGAAGCATCAACAAAAGAGTGCCCGTAAATACGAGGAAAAAGAAACTTAAAATAAACAATTGAGCGGGATTAAAAATGGACTTTTTTAAATTTATTTTTTGAGAAGAAAATTCTCTAATAAAAACTAAAAAAATAGCAAAATAAGTAAACAAGTGATTCTTTAATGGGATTAATACTGGAACGCGTTGTAGTAGGTTTAAATTTAAGAGTACAATTGTTAAAATATAGAGTAGGCTAATAAAATCAAAAACCCATACTTTTAATCCGATATTGTGTAAAGTAAAAAAGTCTTTTAATAGCGGAGATATTATTCCTAAAATGAGCGTAAATAAATATATATTATTAATAACATGCTGAGTATGAATATTTTGATTGTAACCTAAATCAAAAATCAGTATTAGTAAAGAAATAAAGCTAACGATAAAAGGAAGCCGGTTAACCCGATGCTTAATATTTTCAATTTGCTCGTTGGTCCTCAAGTTAATCTAATGTTATTTTGTAAAAGTATAAAGCCTTTTTTATAAAGAAAGAGCAAATTTAACTAATGAAAAGATTAATATTTGAAAATTAACACCTTATTTTATCTTAGGGAGTTCAAGTCTTAAATTTGTCACTTGTTTTCATAAATAAAACTTATACTTTTGCTTGGTGAACCAACTAAAATTTTTGTTGAATTATATCAACTATCGTTTCAAATCTGATAACGAACATGGTATTCATTCACCTTTTATTTATGAACTCTATACGAATATAATTAAGGACGAAACTCCTTTTTATATTTACCAAAATATAGAATCGATAAGAGCAAAGTTGTTGTTGAGTGATGTAAAAATTAAAATTGAAGACTTAGGAGTTGGTTCTACGATAAATAAATCTAACAATCGAACAATAAAAGATATTGCTAAACATACGCTTAAATCTCCAAAATATGGTCAATTATTGTTTAGATTAGTTAACCGATTTAAACCTAAAACATTGTTAGAATTAGGAACTTCATTGGGCATTAGCACGCTCTATTTAGCGGGGTCAACTAAAAATACAAAAGTTACCACCGTTGAAGGTTGTTCTAATACTGCAAAAGTGGCTCAGGTTAATTTTAATAAAATAGGGTTTAAAAATATTGATTTGATAAACGACTCATTCGATCATTTTTTACCCATTTATTTGGCACAAAATAATTCATTAGATTTTGTATTTTTTGATGGTAATCACCAAAAAGAAGCTACCCTTAATTATTTTAATTTATGTTTAGAAAAAGCACATACAGAAAGTATTTTTATTTTTGATGATATTCATTGGTCGAAAGGGATGACAGAAGCTTGGGAGCAAATAAAAAAACACCCAAAAGTAACTTCCACCATCGATTTATTTTTTGTAGGAATCGTTTTCTTTAAAACAGATTTGAGTAAAGAAAATTTTGTATTGAGATTTTAATAAAAAAATAAGGCTGAGCATTTGCTCAGCCTCTTTACTTTATGAACGGACACTAATTAGAGTTTGTCTTTCATGTATGGTTTTTTGCAATCAAGTCAGCAATCTACAGCCGGCTGTTAGCAAAAAAAAACAACACTTTGCAGAGAACTTTGCCTCCCGATAGCTATCGGGATGAAGATGGAGGACTGCCGATTTTACAGACAGACTCTAGTTAATCATTATCTTTTTCTGTATTCACCTCTTTTTTTACCACTTTTCCATCACGGCTAAAAGTAACATCTAGTACTGTTTTTTCTTTCGATAACTCAAATTGGAATACGGTACCATTTTTGGTTTCAGAAACTTCAGCTTCTTTTACTTGATAATCAGAGAACTCTTTTGCTATAGTTGTGTTAATAGCAGTTGGTACTTCAGTTGTTGCAAGTTCACGTTCTGTTTCCAACCATGTTCCATCAACTGAGAAGTTAGCTGAAAATTTTTGGTTATTGATGTTAAATTCTGCTTCCCATTCGGTAGCATCTTCTTGCGACCATTTTACATTTTCTGCAGAAGGAAACATTTTGTTAAAAGTCGCTTGAACTTCGTTACTTTGAGCAAAAACTGTAGATCCTAAAAAGAAAAGAGCAATTCCGATTAATTTAATTTTTTTCATACGATGTAGATTTAGTGAATATCAATTAGGTATACAAATATGCAATTTTTTTTACAAAAATTTTGCAGTTAAAGAAATTAACTTTCTTTAGCAGCATAAAAATTGGTATTTGTTGGAGTTTTTAACTACGAGTTGAACTATTAATACCGAGCCGCTAACAAGATATTTAAAATAATGCACTTCGTTTTTATTTTAAAACAGTTAGTCTGTCGGCATTAACCAAACCAGCAATCAAAATTCGTTATCACTCTTTTGTTAGCGGTTTGGTATAAGAACAGTTAACTATTGCTATTTCTAATTCGTTTATAAATTTAAATGAAGCTGTTGAAGCAGAAATGATTTTCAAAATTGCTTTTCCTCTATTTATCTTTAGTGAATCAATATTATTTTTCAAAAGTAGTTTCGATAATTGAATGCAACTTTGCTTGTTAGTGGTAAGATTCGTTGAAAAGTAATAAGGAGTAGGAATATGTTGCATCAAATCCTTTGATGAAAATAATCGCTTTAGTTTATTTTTCCCAAACGATATTTTTGTTGTTGGGTTAAGTCCTTTAATTTCAAGTTCAATACCTGCGAAATCTGCTGCATCAACAGGAACAACAACACCATTCCTAGTTGTTTGGTGTTTTATGAATTTTAAATGGAAGGAAAAAGAATTTCTAATAAAAGTTGATTCGATTTCATAACCATAACTGTTACAAAAACCAGCATACTCATAGTTAAAAGACTTGAGTTGATTTTCAATTGCTTCGCAGTATTTTTTGTTTGCCTCAAAAAAAGGCGAATTGTTTGTCTCGTAATTTATCATGATTTAATTAATTGTGACTAACGTTTTGGAGATTTGCACCGTGCGGATTTTTGGAACACTCCTCTGTTTGCAAGGACAAAACTTTATTTATAGCTAAATGTACGTTTTTTTTGCGGCAAAAAAGATTCGGCGTCTGCCGAGACAAAACGTCCAGCCGCAAAAAGCTTGGGAAAACCCGCATGGCACAAATGTTGGGTTATGCGCTGCTTTTTTATCCGGTCTGCCTCAACCAAGCTCTAATGTTAATTCCTATCCGCTCAATGTCTTCTCTTGTCACTATGCCACCGTGCATTATTATATTTCGCGATCTTTCCAAGGTCGAGAGAACCCCCTTCGCCCATTCCATATCGGTCAATATATCTTTAAACAAGTCCCAATTTACAACTATAATTGATGATAAGTCACCGAAGTCACAATACATGATTTCTTCTGTGCCCCTGCTTCCATGCCACCTGAATTTCACATCATCTTCTTGTCTTGTTTTGACTTTCGATTTAATCTTTTCAGGAACTTTTTCCCACCAAGCTTCCAGAAATTTTTCAGCCATTGCAGACTTAACTAATTCCCGAACTGAATTTTCAAATGAATGTAGAGCTATATATACCAGTGACATTTGCTTTGCCCTCTGAATATTGTCATTGTCGAGCATTTCAAATGATAAAGCTCGCATAATTGAGGTCTCTTCTTCCTTACCGAATTTTGAGAGTTTTTTTCTCCCTGCCTTATCCAAGCTTTCTTCAGTAAGCATGCCGCGATAAACAAAATTATATAAATCTTTCATGTTATCCTAAATGGTCACGAAGACTTTTAAAAATTGCATCATAAACTGCTTGATCCTTCGTGTCAGGAAGGACGATATTGATATGATATTGTAGCCCGTCTATGTTAACCTTTTTACTTTTTCTAACTACCCCTGAATCTTCAGAATGCTCTTTTTCTTTAGCCTTGTCAATTTCTAACTTTTCTTTTTCATCACTTTTTATCGCGTCAGACTTCGTTCTGTCAAAATCTGCTAATTTGCATAACGCAATAAAATTGCTTGCGATTAATTTTATAAGATTGTCTTTCCTGCCTTTACCCGCATAGAGTGTGCGCAGTTTATTGTATACTTCTACTTGGGTCAACTTATACGCATCCTTCTTAATTGCAAACAGATCGGAAAACATTTCTTTAATACCATCTGCTAAAACACCAGCAGCAACATCTTTATCTAAAAATTCGTAATATCTTTTTGTAGGAACGTTATTAGTGTCCAAAAACCCAAGTTCTTTTAGTATGCCGATAAAAGTTCTATCATTTGTACTGGCAAATTCTAATCCTTCAAGAAATTTTACCGTAAATCTTTCAGGAGCTTGTGCACTCTGAATTGCGTCAAAATAAGCTTGGAATGAACCTGCTTTAACTGAGTAACTGTTTGGTAATGCCATATAGTGTGTTTTTAAGTATGAACAAAAGTACGATTAACTTATTTATTGCAGCCATAAAATGGCTGCAATCTACCCAAAACGAGGTGAATATGTACCATAAATAGCATTTATATTTTTATACAATTAACCCAAATGTAGTAATTCAATCGGGCTTTTTATGACTTTAATGTTATTTATTGAAACTTGTACATAAATTACTTTAGCTGATTCGTGTTCAGTCTAAGTACTAGTAGGGTGAATTGATTTAGCTTACAAAACCAAAACAATTAATAAAATATTGAAATTAGGGTCTTAATTTAGCTTCAGGGTCACAATTAAAGGTGAATTCAATTTTTACTTTTTTCCCAGTTTTAATTTTCAGGTCTGTAATTGGAAGCGTCAAACAATTTTCACAAGTTTTAGGGCTTACGTTGTAAAGTTTTTTATTTACCCCTTTTGTCAAAAAAACGTTATAAGTTCCCATGGGAACAGCAATAGAAAAATTACCTTTTTCATTGGTATTAATCATATATTCACCTGAATTGTTTTTCAACTTTAACACAGAATTGGTAAGGAGGTGCTCTTTTTCCATTTCTGCATCAACTTCTTCTGTAGGTGCTGCACCTCCACAATATGGGTAATGAAATATTACAGTCCCCTCAACAATTGGGTAGGAAGGAAGAGTATCCTTTAAAACGGAATCGACTTTAACATTATTCTCATTGACAGTATCTAAAGGAATAGGCAACGAAACAATATCCTGAATACGATCAACAACTTTATCTTCATCCTCATTACAAGAGCATATAACAACTCCAATTACTAAAAATAAAAAATACTTTTTTAAAAACATCATTCTAATTGTTTATCTGGGTCTATGCCCATTGGATTATACACTTTTGGACACGATTTAGAACCTTTTTTTAAAAACATAAAACGTACTCTAATTAATATTGGTCTTGCTCGGGTATTAAAATAAGGATGAGTAGAAACAATATGATTAAAAGGATATAAAGCCAAAATAGGAGTTTCTATAATGGGCATAATAATTAAACGTTTGCTGGTTTTAAAACCAATGCCAAAAAAGTAATGCATTTCCCCTAAAATGGAGCTTGGTCCATCCACATATTCTTTACCTGGAATGGGAGCAGTTCCTGTTCTTCCTTTTATCAAAGCGTAATCTAAATTTAATCCCAAACCGTTTACATAAAACTTTTTGTCATTTTGGTCGAATCGGTATCCTAGATTGAAGTTTGCAGAAATGAAATGGTCACTATAAGTTCCTCTTGTTTTAAAAGATGAAGTTAAATTGTTGTTGACAAAAGTATTTGTGCTATAATTTTCTCCACCCCTAAACCATTTCCATGACAGGCTATAATCCATGTAATTAATAATTTTTTTATCATTCATTTTAAACTTACCTATTTCAACAGAAGGTCCAAATTGGGTAGCAAAACTTTTTACAAAAGTATTTTTGTGTTGAGCAAAATAGGTAGTTGTATATTGATTTAAGCTATCGGAAGTTTCTATTTTTTCTGAAACAGGAGAGTAGGGCAGCATATAGGTTATTCCTAAACCAAAAAACCAGCCTTTGTCAACCACATTTTGCCCAGTGCTGTATAAACCACCTCCATTTTTCCCAGGTTTATAGTTTTGACTAACAGCAGTATATACAATTAGTAAAAAAGGTATAAAAATTAGTTTTTTCATCTTGTTTTTAGGAGGGAGTATTTTTTTAATAATACACCCAAATTATAAATATCTGTAAAGGTAAGTAACAAAGTTGAAAGTTCTTAAAATTGAAAGTTAAAAGCTCAATGCGAGTTGTTCTGGCAAAAGTCGAAAAGTTAATCGGTGATAATTAGTTGTTCCATGTTCTCTAATGGCATTTCTGTGTGTTTTGGTAGGATATCCTTTGTTGTTTTCCCAATCATAAAAAGGAAATTCTTGATGTATTTTTAGGAGGTATTCGTCACGATAGGTTTTTGCCAAAATTGAAGCCGCAGCAATAGATAAAAATTTCCCATCACCTTTAATTATACATTCATGTTTAATTGTTGGGTAAGGCTTAAATCTATTTCCATCAATAAGCAATAATTCAGGTGTTGTCTTTAGTTGGTCAACAGCTCTGTGCATTGCCAAAAATGAAGCATTCAGGATATTAATTTTATCAATTTCATAATTATCAACTATACCAACAGCGTAAGAAATGGCTTCTTTTTCAATTTCTATTCTCAATAAATCTCTTCTTTTTTCAGAAACTTGTTTAGAATCGTTGAGTATTTTGTTTTTGTAATCTTTAGGTAAAATTACAGCAGCGGCATAAACAGGTCCAGCTAAACAACCTCTACCAGCTTCATCGCAGCCAGCTTCAATTAGTTTTTTTTGAAAATAACTTTTTAGCATGTGTTATTAGTTATTCACCCACCTAACCTTCCTCAAGGGAGGAATTTCTCTCCTTGAAGGAGATTAAGAGGGGTGATTATTTATGTTTCAATCGTTTTCTGAATTGAATTCCACAACAAGTCAGCAGTTTTTCCCCAGCTAAATTTTTGAGCTTGAATTTTACTTTTTTCAGAAAGCTCGTTTCTCAGATTAACATCATTTACAATTCTTAACATTGCATTAGCAATAGCAGTTTCAGAAAATGGGTCAACTAAAATTCCAGCATCTTCAACAACTTCTGGCATCGAAGTTATATTAGAAGTAATTACTGGCGTGCCACAACTCATCGCTTCCACCAAAGGAATTCCAAATCCCTCAAAAATAGGCACATAAGTTAGTGCGTAGGCAGACGCAGTTATCAGGTACAATTCTTTTTCACTCACTCTTCCAGTAAAAATAATATCGTTTTTAAATTTTAATTCATAAAATGCTTTCTCTATTTCTTTGGTCCACCACATTTTTTTACCCACAACAAGTAGCTTAAAATCAGAATTAGATGCTTTTTTAAACTGCTCGAATGCTTTAAAAAGATGGATTAAATTTTTACGAGGATGTAAGGTTCCAACGAATAAAAAGAATGATTTTCCTGCGGTATATTGATGTTGAATAGCAATGATTTCTTCTTTAGCAATGGGTTTAAAGTTTTCATTCGGACCATTATAAACCACATCAATCTTATCAGAATTTATATGATATGTTTTGATGATGTCTTGTTTTGAAAATTCAGATACAGTAGCTATTCTGTTTGCTTTTTCAGCAAATTTCGGAAAAAATTTGCAATAAAAATTCTTATAATTTTTCGGTAAATTTTCTGGATGATGTTCGAAGTTTAGATCGTGAATAATACTTAATGTTTTGGTTCTGGTCTTTAATGGAAGCATCCCATCAGTACCTATAAAAATATCAGCGTTAATTCTTTTTAATAACCGATGTAAGGAGTATTGATACCAAATTGTATAAAGCCAAGGGTGCCTTGCTGGCGGGGCAATAACTTGTGCTTCTATGTTTTTGGAAAAAATAAAATCAGGGTGTGGTGTTCTGTCGAAGATGAAAATAAAATCAATTTTTGGATGTGCTAAAACAATTTTTTTGAATGATTCATAGGTAAATAAACCAATTCCGTCCATTTGGTTTTTTAATAAAAGGCGTGTATTTACCGCTATTCTCAAAAGCTAAATTTTTTTACGAAAGTAATAATATTGAATAAGATAAGTTATTTTTGTTTCAAATCAATTCTTAGTGCAACGAAAATTCATCACCAATTTAGCTCTTTTATTATTCCTTAATTTTTTAATTAAACCCTTTTGGATTTTTGGAATAGATCGGACTGTTCAAAATACAGTATCGGCTGAGGAGTATGGTATTTACTTTACCTTGTTCAATTTTTCGATGTTGTTTAATATCTTGTTAGACTTAGGAATTACCAACTATAACAATAGGAATATTGCACAACACAAGCAGTTGCTAGCTAAATATTTTTCTGGAATTGTAGTGTTTAAATTTTTGCTGGCTATTGTTTATTTTTTAATAACTTTTGTTGTTGGTTATTTAGTAGGTTACGATTCTAGTAGGTTTTACCTATTGTTATTCCTCTCCATTAACCAATTTTTAATTTCATTTGTTCAGTATTTACGTTCCAATATTGCTGGTTTACAGCTTTATACATTAGACAGTATGTTGTCGGTGTTAGATAAAACTTTAATGATAGGTTTTTGCTCAGTTATTTTATGGGGAAATCTTTTTGAAGTTCAATTTCAATTGATGCATTTTGTTTATGCTCAAACTTTAGCCTACTCGATTACTTTATTGATAGTATTTACTATAGTTTTAGTAAAATCGAAACAATTTAAATTTAAGTTAAATAAACCTTTTTCAATCCTTATATTAAAACAAACCTATCCTTATGCATTGTTAATATTAACCATGACTTTTTATTACCGATTAGATGCAATAATGCTAGATGTTATGTTAGAAAATGGAGAGAAGCAAGTAGCAATTTATGCACAAGCCTACCAGTTGATGGATGCCTCCAATCAAATAGGAGTTTTATTTTCAGTTTTGCTTTTGCCCATGTTTGCCAACATGATAAAAAACAAGAAAAAATTAGATGATTTAGTTCAACTTTCTTTTAGTTTACTTTTTGTTCCAGCTGTAATTCTTGCAGTTATGTGCTATTTTTTTTCCAATCAAATAATGAATATTTTATACCATTCTAATGCTGAAAATTCTGCCCCTATTTTAAGTTTATTAATGGTTTGTTTTGTTGCTATTTGCTCTTCTTATATTTTTGGAACACTACTTACGGCAAATGGAAATTTAAGAATATTAAATAAATTAGCTATTGGGGGGGTATTTCTCAACTTTGTTTTAAATTTAGTTTTAATTCCTAGATACGAGGCTGTAGGCTCTGCAGTTGCTAGCTTAATAACTCAATTTTTAATTGTAATTTTACAAATTATTATTTCGAAAAACGTATTTAAATTTACTATTAATTATAAATTAATAAGTGTTTTAATAGGCTATACCATTTTTGTTTTTCTTGAAATGAAGCTAATTAATTTATACGTTTCAGGTTTTCTACTTCCAATAACTTTATCAGTGTTAATTGCTGTTGTTTTTGGAATAATGGTGCGATTAATTAATCTAAAAAAAATGTATCAAATTGTTATTGAGAAGGAGCTTTAATAGAATTAATAAAAAATAGGTATTTTTGCCTTTCTTAAAAAAACAATCCGTCATCAACGGATAATTATTGTAAAATGAAAATGGAAAGCAAAAAAGAAAAGATAACCGAATTAAATTCTGGAAATTTAATTGTGTTTTTTTATAAATGGAGAAAACCACTGATAATAGTAACACTTGTTGCGTTAATTACTTCCACTGTGGTTTCTTTACTACTTCAAAACAAATATAAATCTACAGTCATACTTTTCCCTTCTACCACTAGTTCCATTTCTAAATCAATACTTACTAATGATAACGGAAGAGATATAGATATTCTTAGACTTGGAGAAGAAGAAGAAGCTGATCAGATGCTTCAAATTTTATATTCTGATGAAATTAGAAATAAAATTATCCAAAAATATAATTTACAACAACATTATGATATTGATGAGGATGATAAATATAAAGAAACTAAGCTTCAAGAAGAGTATGAAAACAACGTAACTTTTGAGAGAACTAAATATGTGTCTGTTGAAATCAATGTATTAGACCACAATCCAGACACAGCAGCATTAATTGCTAATGATATTGCTTCACTTTTGGATTCTGTTAATAATAGAATGAGAAGAGAAGTAGCGGTTCAAGCACTAAAAATTATCAGCGACGAATTGGATAAAGAAAAAATTTATGTAAAACAATTAGAGGATTCATTAAAGGTGCTCAGAAACTTAGGCATAATTGATGTTGGATTACAAACTGAACGATTAACCGAGTTAATGGCAACTGCTGTATTACAAGGAAAAAAGCAAGCTGCAGAAGAATTAAATAAAAAATTAGATTTAATTAGCAGTTATGCTGGAGCTTTTACGGATGTTCAAAATGAAATTTGGACTGAAAAACAGAGGCTCGTCCTTTTAAGAAATAAGTATCGAGAAACGCTAGTTGATGTTAATAAAAGTTTACAATATAAATTTATTGTTAATAGGGCTTTTGCTGCCGAAAAAAAATCTTACCCAATTCGCTGGTTAATTGTTGTTGTTTCAACGTTAGCTTCGTACCTATTAACATTGGTTTTTATTTTATTTTTAGAAAGTATAAAATCTATAAAATTTAATTAAATGAGCTTTAACCAATCGTATTCAAATTTTATTGTGCTTTTTATAAAAAAGTATAAGGTATTTGTTGTTGTTGGTTTAATTGCCTTAGTTTTTTCAACAATTTTTTCTTCCTCTTTTTTTATACCTCCTCAATATAAATCGGAAGTAGTTTTGTATCCTTCTAACTTAGGACAGTATAGCACAGAATCCTCAACTGAGCAATTGCTTCAATTTTTTTATGGTAACGACATTAGGGACAGCATTATTGCTAAATATGATTTAATCAACCATTATGATATTGATACTGCCTCTTCAGGATTTTATTATCGTTTAAATAAAGAATATGACGAAAATATATCCATCAAAAAAACAAATTATGAATCCGTACAAATTGAGGTATTAGACATCAATCCTGCAACTGCAAGAGACATTGCTCAGGAATTAGTTACTCAGGTTAATTTAAAAATACGTGGACTTCATCAAGAACAAGCACAAGAAGTGGCGGTGATGTTAAAAAACCAACTAACAAGCAAAGAAGTATTAATAGATACGTTAGAAGCTCAAATAAAAAGGTACAGTGTGAAATATGGCTTATTAGATTACACCCAACAGTCGAGAGAAGTTACAGCAGGATATATGAACATGTTGCTCGAAAATAAAAAAGGTGAGTCGATGCAAAAAGCAGAAAAATTATATGAGAATTTAAAAGAAGAGGGAAGATATTTTCACGATTTACATCATCAATTAAATTTGGCTAGAGAGGAATATAATAAAATCTTAATCAGTTATGATGCTGCAGTAAAAGATGTGAATAAAAAAATCACCTATACCAATACCATTGTTTATCCCGAAGTTGCTGATAAAAAAACTTACCCAATACGGTGGCTGATAGTTGTGTTATCTTTGTTTGCAAGTATCTTTTTTACCTATGTTGTCATCTTGTTTAATAACCGTCTAAAGCAACATTAAACTATTTTGCTTCAACTACTTAAATCATATTGGATTTATATTTTTAGCTTTATTTTTATCGCTATCAATAGTATTTTAATTGCCAATGAGTTCTATTATTTGGCAGTGCTTCCTTTTATTTTAGCCATCATCTTTATGGCTTTTTTTAATTTAGATAAATTGATGTGGTTTATTGTTCTTACTACACCACTTTCGCTAAATATTGAAGAATTGGAAATAGGAGGTATCGGCATGTATCTTCCAACAGAGCCTTTGATGTTTGGTGTAATGTTGCTTTTCTTTTTAAAGCTGATTTATGAAAAAAATTATGATGCTGCAATTATCAAGCATCCTGTTACCATTGCTATTTTATTTAATTTAAGTTGGATATTTATCTCTTCATTAACATCCGAAATGCCAATTATTTCCATAAAATTTCTTCTAGCACGGTTATGGTTTGTAGTATGTTTTTATTTTATAGGAATACAGTTATTTAAAATTAAAAATAATTATAAGATTTTTTTCTGGGCTTATGTTATCCCATTATCTTTTGTTATTATTTACGCTGTTATTAGATTGGCAGGATACAATTTTGAAGAAAAACCAGCACACTGGGTGATGCAACCATTTTTTAAAGACCATACCTCTTATGGAGCTATATTGGCAATGTATTTTCCGCTGTTATTTTTATTTACAGGGAAAAGTTATCCTACTTACCAAAAAGTGTTTAGTATTTTGTTAATTGGAATTTTTACGGTAGGATTAATATTATCTTATACCAGAGCTGCATGGGTAAGTGTTTTAGCTGCTTTTATTATGTTTTTAATTTATAAGTACAAAATAAAATTTAGCTTACTAATTACAATTATGGTAACTTCAGGAATCATTCTATTATTAAGCTGGAATACTATCATCATGAATTTGGAAAGAAATAATCAGGATTCTTCTGATAAATTAGCTGAACATGTCGAATCTATTTCAAATGTATCTACCGATGCATCCAATTTGGAGCGTTTAAATAGATGGAATTCTGCTTTTAAGATGTTCCAAGAACGACCAATTTTTGGTTGGGGACCAGGAACTTATGTTTTTCAATATGCCCCCTTTCAATTAGCCAACGAAAAAACTATCATTAGTACTAATGCTGGAGATAATGGGAACGCTCATAGTGAGTATATTGGTCCATTGGCAGAGTCAGGAATTCTAGGCTCTTTAAGTTTTATTTTAATAATAATTACGGTTTTTTATAGAGGTTCCATGCTCTATCATATGTTACCAAAAGGAGAATTGAAAAAAGTTGTTTTAGCTACTCTATTAGGATTGTTAACTTATGTGATTCATGGAATGATGAACAACTACTTAGATACAGATAAAGCTTCTGTTCCATTTTGGGGATTTATTGCATTGATTGTGGCAATAGATATTTACCATTCAAAAAGTTTAGCTGAATCTGAGGCAAAGTAATGCTATATCATCCTTGTACTCTATTTCTTTTTTATAATCTTCTAATTTTTTAGATATAGATTGAACAATATTTTCAATAGAATCATTTTTGTTTTGAATAAGAGATTGTTCTATATTTTCTATCCCAAATTCCTCATCATTTTTATTAGTTTGTTCAACTACTCCATCTGTATAGCAAGCAATAATTGCTCCTTTTGGTATAGTAATATTTTTTTCAGTAACGGAGGGTAAATTTTCAAAAACACCCAAAATAGTGCTTCCATCAAATAAAGATTTAAATTGATGCCCGACTAACAGTAGTGGAGGATTGTGACCTGCATTGATAAATTGCAAGTTGCGAGTTTTGATATTATATTTTCCAATAAAAGCAGTAATAAATTTTTCTCTATTGGCATTGGCTAAAATGTTTCGATTTAATTCTATTACCAACTCAGATAAAGAAGAAGTTCTTTTAATTAAAGCTCTTAAACTTGCTTGGAAGTTAGACATTAACAAAGCAGCAGGAACCCCTTTTCCTGATACATCAGCAATACAAAATGCTACTTCATCGCTGTTGAGCTCTATAAAATCATAATAATCGCCACCAACTAAATGATGGGGGTGATAATGTGCTGCTACTTCAATCTCTTGATGAGTTTTAAGATTTTTAGGGAATAACATAGCTTGCATTTCAGAAGCTAATTCCATTTCTTTTTTTATGGCAATTTGCTCAATACTCTCTTTATAAAGCCTTTTATTTTCAATGGCAACAACAATGATATTAGTGAATGTTTGAATAAAAGAAAGGTGTTTAATAATTGGACTTACTTCTATTTTTTCGCCATCAAAATCACCAATTAATAGATAAGCCAAAGGTTTTGATTTATGAAAAACAGGAACGATTACATCATACAATTTTAACTTTTCATTGGTAGGGTTGTAAATTAATTCAATTTCTTTGATGGCTAACAAATCATCAACAACATTAATGCTATCGCAAATAGTTCCTAAACATAATTCTTGTTTCCATTTTTGATTGTTAAAACTATAAAGCAATAGTTTTCCAATTTTTAAATCATTGAGTAAAACGTTTTGAAATAATTTTAATAATTCTTCTTTTGATAAATTGTTGTTAATTCCTTTTGTTACTTCTAAAAGGGTGTCTAACTTCAATTTACCAAGTTGTAATCTAGTTTTAATATTTTTTGATGGGGAATTCATAAACTATATAATCTTGCCCTAAGGTAAAAGAAAAATTTTAGTAATCAATTTTTGTGCTTACTTTTTTTAAAAATTTGTCATAAAAAAAGCCGTCTTAGTTATAAGACGACTTTGATACAACTTTAGTTGTATTTATGCTTTTTTAGAAGACATAAGCTACTCTAGCACCAATATAATTAAAACTACCACCTTCAGCACTAACAATGTTATATCTTAATCCTAAATCAATATGCTCATTAACTAAGAATCCACCACCAAATCCATAACTTAAATATGTGTCGCTCGTGCTCTCAGATATTGTTTCAGTTGTATAAATTGGTTGAAAAGTTATAGGATCATAACCAGAATAGGATTCAAAAGTATACTCATAAGAAACCATCATCATGTGCATTCCTAATTGCAAATGTGCATATGGACCACTTTCGTTAGAATCAAAATAGTATTTATAACCTAATTGCATTGGTACAAAAGCCGCTGAATAGGAGTCCATACCAGCCGCATCAACAGAATTCAATATATAACCAACTTGAGCAGTAATTCCAGCTTTATCTCCCATTGCGTATTCTCCTCCAATTGAGGCTCCATACATTAATCCAAAACCTTCTTCTAGGGCATAGCCTAGCTCTGCTCCAGCAGAAAATTTAAATTGTGCATTTGATTTTGCACTAAAAGCAGTTATTAATAATAAAACTGCAACAAATTTTGATACATTTTTCATAAATATTTTAGTTTAGTTTAGTTTTGATAAAAGTAAAAATAAAAATACAATAGAAAAAAGTAAAATAGGATATTTTTTAAACTTAATGTCGTTATTTATATTCCTATCCTTTAACTCTTTCAGAATACTCTCCTGTAACGGTACTTATCTTAATATAATCACCAGTATTGATAAACAAAGGAACTCTCACTTCTGCACCAGTTTCAACTGTTGCAGGTTTAAATGCATTTGTTGCGGTATTTCCTTTTTCACCAGGTTCTGTATAAGTTATTTTTAAAACTATAGAAGCAGGTAATTCGCATAAAAGAGCCAATTCTTGCTCGGCTTGAAAAACAATTTCAGCAAAATCGCCCTCTTTTAAAAATTGCGGAGCGTTAATTAATTTTTCATCAATAAAAGTTTGCTCATAAGTTTCTTGATTCATAAAATGATAGCCTGATTCATCTTTATAAAGAAACTGATGTTTTCTTCTTTCTACTCTAACTGGTTCAATTTTATGACCAGCCGAAAAAGTATTGTCAATTACTTTTCCAGAAGTTAAATTTCTAAGTTTTGTTCTAACGAAGGCAGGACCTTTGCCTGGTTTTACATGCTGAAAGTCGATAATGGTATAAATTCCGTGGTTATAATTTATACATAACCCAATTTTTATGTCGTTTGTTGATGCCATTTTTAAAGTTTCGAGTTTAGAATTAAGAGTTTAAAGTTTTTAAAGTAGGCTTAATAAGCTATCCATTATTTCATTCTCACATTGTCTCATTCTCACATTGTTTCTTAATTAAGCGGACCTCTAATTATTCCTTTAGTAGATTCTTCTATAAATTTTAAAATATTATTTTTTTCTACAGATTTAGGAGCTTCTTGTTCAATAACTTGTACAGCATTACTGACATTTAATCCTCTCACGTATAATGATCGGTAGATGTCTTCAATTTGCATAATAGTATCTGTTGAAAATCCTCTTCTTCTCAATCCTACAGAATTAACCCCTGCAAAAGTTAGCGGGTCTCTAGCTGCTTTTATGTAAGGAGGTACGTTTTTTCTAACATTAGAGCCAGCAGCTATAAAAGCATGATCTCCTATTTTAATAAATTGTTGAACTCCTGCTACCGCCTCTATTATTACATAATCTCCTAGTTCGACATGCCCTGCAATACCTACACAGTTAGCAAGAATACAATTGTTGCCA
This sequence comes from uncultured Vicingus sp., assembly GCA_964360245.1. Classification (GTDB taxonomy): domain Bacteria; phylum Bacteroidota; class Bacteroidia; order Flavobacteriales_E; family Vicingaceae. The sequence goes on along the minus strand of CAYHWX010000043.1, from coordinate 6,099 downwards.
ACTATACAATCATGTGCAATATGTACATAAGCCATTAAAAGGCAGTTATTACCAACAACAGTTTTGTATTTATCAATAGTTCCTCTGTTTACAGTAACACATTCTCTGATGATACAGTTATCTCCAATTTCTACAGTTGTATCTTCATTATCAAATTTTAAATCTTGAGGAATAGCAGAAATAACACTACCAGGAAATATTTTGCAATTTTTACCAATTCTTGCACCACCAAAAATAGTTACATTAGGACCTACCCATGTACCTTCTCCAATAGTTACATCTGCATGAATAGTTGTAAAGGATTCTATAATTACATTTTTGCCAATTTTTGCATCTGGATGAATGTTTGTGAAAGGAAATTTTTCCATTTTTATAATTATTTATTTTGCAAAAATAAACTTTTATCCTTGAACTTTTTCTTCTATTTTTTCAGTAAGATTTTTCTCCTTAACAATTTGAGCCATCAATTCAGCTTCTACACATAGTTGACCATTTACATATCCTTTTCCACTCATGTGAACTATTCCTCTTCTAATAGGGGTTAATAATTCAAGATGAAATACCATGGTATCGCCAGGTATTACTTTTCTTTTAAATTTAACACTATCTATTTTCATAAAATAGGTGTTGTAATTTTCTGGGTCAGGAAGTGCACTTAAGGCTAATATTCCACCTGCTTGAGCCATGGCTTCAACTTGAAGTACACCAGGCATTACAGGATTTCCAGGAAAATGACCAGTAAATTGAGGTTCATTTAACGTGATGTTTTTTACTCCAATAATATGCGTAGCAGAAATTTCCATTATCTTATCTACTAAAAGAAATGGGTAGCGGTGGGGAAGTAGTTTTTCTATGTCATTAATGTCATAAACGGGGTCTTTGGTTAAATCGATTTTTGGTCCAGCTTTTGCAGTTTTTTTAATCTCATTTTTTATTATTTTAGCGAAATCAACGTTGCCTTTATGGCCAGGTCTAGCAGCTAAGATATGCCCTTTTATCGGTTTTCCAACTAGTGCTAAATCGCCAATAATATCTAATAATTTATGTCGTGCTGGTTCATTTTGAAAATGAAGTGTTAAGTTATTTAAAATACCTTCTTTTTCAACTTTAATGTGTGGTTTACCTAACAAATCAGCTATTTCGTTTAATTTTTCTTGAGAAATTGGTTGATCAACCATCACAATGGCATTGTCTAAATCTCCACCTTTAATCAATCCATTTTTAGCAAGCACTTCTAGTTCTCTTAAAAAAACAAAGGTTCGACAAACAGAAATTTCTTTTGCAAATTCACCAGTATGGTACATGTGAGCATGTTGTGTTCCGAGCAATGGAGAGTTATAATCAACCATTACTGTTAACCGAAATTCATCTTGAGGTACTGCCAACATTTCTGTAAATCTTACGGTATCTTCATAAGTTAAGTTATCGGTAACAATGAAGTATTCTTTATCAGCATTTTGTTCTACAATTCCAACTTGATTAATCATTTCTACAAATGGGTATGCACTTCCATCCATTATTGGTATTTCAACTCCATCAATTTGAATAAGTGCATTGTCGATTTCCATTCCAAATAATGCTCCTAAAATATGCTCAGTGGTAATCACTTTAGCACCATTTTTCTCCAACGTTGTACTCCTAGAAGTATCTACTACCAAGTCGGGGTCTGCATTGATAATAGGTTGACCTTCTAAATCAATTCTTTGAAACTTAAAACCATAATTTTCTTCAGCAGGGTTTACAGTTATAGTTGATTTTTTTCCAGTATGTAAACCAATTCCTACAACTGTAAAAGAGTTTTTAAGGGTTTTTTGCTTAGCCATTTTTCTCTACTTTTTTTCTAATTTGTTAAGTCTAGTAATGAGTTCGGGTAAATTTTTAAAAACAACATACGAACGAAAATATTCTTTCATGGAAAATGCTGGAGAGCCCTGCATAACCATGTTATCTTTTATATTCTTAGACACACCTGATTGCCCTGCAATTTTAACATTATCTCCAATAGTTAAATGTCCAGAAATTCCAACTTGACCACCAGTCATGCAATTTTTACCAATTTTTGATGAACCAGAAATACCTGTTTGTCCTGCAAGTACTGTATTTTCACCAACAACTACATTATGTGCAATGTGAACTAAGTTATCCAATTTTACCCCTTTTTTAATCAAGGTAGAACCTAAAGTTGCTCTATCTATACAACAGTTTGGACCAATTTCAACATTATCTTCAATAATTACATTTCCTAATTGAGGAATTTTATTGTATTCACCAGTACTAGTTGGAGCAAAACCAAATCCATCAGAACCTATAACAGCACCAGCATGTATAATGCAGTTGCTCCCAATTACACATTCATGGTAAATTTTTACTCCTGAAAAAATTACTGTATTTTCTCCAATTTTCACATAATCTCCAATATAAACATGAGGATATATTTTGGTATGGTCACCAACTATGGCATCATCACTAATATAGGCAAATGCTCCAATGTAAACATCCTTTCCAACTTTAGATTTTTCCGAAACAAAGGAACCTTTTTCTATTCCTAATTTATTGTTTTTAAGTTGGTTATAAGTTTCAAGCAATTTTGCAAAACACTCGTAAGCATTGTCAACTTTAACAAGGGTACAAGAATTTTTAATGGGTTTTTTAGGTGTAAAATCTTTATTAATGATAACGATAGATGCGTTGGTCGTATAAAGATATTCTTCATAAGCTAAATTGGCTAAAAAAGACAACGAATTGACTTCAGCTTCTTCAATTTTAGCTAGCTTATTCACCTTTATGTCAGAATTTCCTACAACTTCTCCGTTAAGTAATTCTGCTATTTGATTTGCTGAAAATTCCATTGCGTGCAAAGATACTGGTTTGAAAAGAAATTAACTAATTTTAGGTAGAAGATTTTAACGAATTTGAGTTGGTGTCATAAAAATATATCAATCCATTTTATGGAGATTTTGGAGGGAATAAGTAGCACAAATAACCGTTCAACACAATTTGTCAAAAGTAGTATCGTTTAATTTTTATATTTGCACCGAAATCAGCATCAATGAGGTATTTTTGGGTTATCATTTTTTTATTGGAAGTTAATTTTTCTTTTGCTCAAAAAGAGAAAGACTCTATTGTTTCCAAAAAAATAATTGATGCAGTTCGAGTTCAAGAAGCTCCAAAAATTGATGGAATATTAGATGACGAAGTTTGGAAAAAAGCACCAATTGCAACCGATTTTATTCAAAACGAACCAAATCCTGGAAACAAACCATCTCAAAAAACTGAAGTAAAAGTGTTGTATGACAATACGGCACTATATATTGGTGCTACTATGTATGATGTTTCTAAAGATAGTATAATGCGTCAACTGAGCCAACGCGATGAAGAAGAAAACACTGATTTATTTGCTGTTTTCATAGATACCTACAATGATGGTCAAAATGGGTATGGCTTGGTGGTACATCCAACAGGAGTTCAATGGGATGCAAAATATTCTGAAGCTCAAGGTCAAGATGTATCGTGGAATGCTGTTTGGATAAGTGAAGTTTTTATAGATGAGAATAATTGGTATGTTGAAATGAAAATTCCTTATTCTGCCATTCGTTTTCCTGAAAAACCGATACAGGAATGGGGGATTAATTTTGCTCGAAAAATAAGAAGAATAAGAGAATTCAATTTTTGGAATGAAATTAATCCGAAAGTTAATGGTTTTGTAAGTCAATGGGGAACATTAGTAGGGATTTCAAATATTGAAGCACCCGTTCGTTTAGTGTTTTCACCCTATATTGCTGGATATATAGAACATTATCCATATAATGTAAAAGGCTTAAGTAATTACTCTCAATCCTTTAATGGAGGAATGGATGTGAAGTACGGCATCAATGATGCATTTACGTTGGACATGACTTTGATACCAGATTTTGGACAAGTACAATCGGATAATCAAGTGCTAAACCTTTCACCATTTGAAGTGCAATTTAATGAAAACCGTCCATTTTTTATGGAAGGAACAGAACTATTTAATAAAGGTGATTTATTCTATTCTCGTAGGTTAGGAGGAACTCCAATTGATTATTATTCTCCTTATAACCAATTAAATAATAATGAAGAAGTAGTCGAAAACCCAGCCGAAACTCAATTGTTAAATGCAACTAAAGTTTCAGGTAGAACAAAAAATGGATTTGGGATAGGTGTTTTTAATGGTGTTACCAAATCTATGTTTGCTACTGTAAAAGACACCATTACCGGACAAACCAGAGAAGTGTTAACCGACCCTTTAACCAATTACAATGTGTTGGTATTAGATCAAACTTTAAAAAACAACTCTTATGTAACCATAATTAATACCAATGTAACCAGAAGGGGAAGTTATTATGATGCTAATGTAACGGGTGGAATGTTTAAATTCAACACCAAAACCAACGAATACTCTGTATCGGGAGGAGCAGCACTTTCTCAAAAATATTACCCTTCAGACTCTGTTGGACTTGGTCATAGAGCAGTTTTTGGGTTTAATAAACAAGGTGGAAATCTAAAATTTGGTATTGGATATAATGAAATGAGCGATACTTATGATCCTAATGATTTAGGATTTTTATACAACAATAATGAAAGAAGTGGTAATGCCTATGTTGGCTATAACATTTACAAGCCTTTTTGGAAATTTCTTCAATTTTGGTCAAATATCAATTTGTATAATGCCAGATTATACAACCCTAACGAGTTTACTTACTTTAATGTAAATTCTGAGATAGGAGGAACATTTAAAAATTGGCTTTCTGCAGGAGTTTTTTACACTATCGAACCCATAGAAACTTACGATTTTTATGAACCCCGAGTTTGGGGAAGATTTTATACTTCACAAACTAGTAATAATGTTGGAGGATGGTTTTCTTCTGATTACAGAAAAAAAATTGCACTCGACATGAATATGAATTATAGAAAATTTGATGCCGCAGGCAGGTATCGGTTAAACATTACAGCAGGACCAAGAGTAAGGTTTAATGATCATTTCTCGATGGTTTATACCTTGGGTAGACATGAATATGTGAACGATGAAGGAGCGGCACTCGATTTAAATGGAAACGGAACCATTATTGGCACTGATATTATTTTTGGCAAACGCCATCAAACTACTTACGAAAATGTATGGTCTGCTAGTTATATTTTTACCAACAGAATGGGTTTAACACTTCGTGCGAGGCATTATTGGTCAACAGTAAATTATACTTCTTTTCATATGTTGGATGAAAATGGATATTTGACACCATCCAGTTATGATGGGTTGGATGCTAATGGAGAATCGTTACACAATACTAACTTTAATGCGTTTAATGTGGATATGGTTTACCGATGGGTTTTTGCACCAGGTAGCGAAATAAGTTTAGTGTATAAAACTTCCCTTTTGGCTTTCGATAATAATGTTGCTGCTTCATATTCCGATAACTTTAAAAAAACTATGGAAGAACCACAAGCACAAAGTTTGTCGTTAAAAATTTTGTATTACATCGATTACTTGTCGCTGAAAAAGAAAAAGAATTAATTCTTTTAAATATCAATTCAAATCTGCTTAATTCCAACAAGTTTCTTACATTTATAGGATGAAAAAAGCTTTATCCATTTTATTACTAATCAGCACCATAACAATTTCGGCACAAACCGAAATTGTTGCGAACCCTGGCGAATATGTGGAGGCAGAAAATTATGGTGGAAGTGTTGAGTTAAAAAGATTTCTTCAACAAGAAATGAATTATCCACAAACTGCTTTGGCAACCAAAACAGAAGGAACTGTAGAATTATCATTTGTGGTGGATAGGGAAACAGCTAAAACAAGTATGTTTCATGTAAAAAAATCAATCTCTAAAGAATTAGATGCCGAAGCGATACGTTTATACCACTTATTATTATTCAATCCCTCTTATTATAGAGGAGATAGAGTAACTACTTACAGTACCTTAAAAATTAAATTTTCAATCAATAATTATAATAATTATTGTAAAAAAAGAGGGTATGATAATAGTGTGCTTACTGATAATGAAATGGATACTTCTCACATTATTTATAACGACAACGAAGTACAAATTAAACCCAAAATGATTTTTAAAGATA
>CAYHWX010000042.1:0-29378 GCA_964360245.1 uncultured Vicingus sp. | reverse complement strand
GAGCGTTGGACAGGCAAAAGAATCGTGCATTACGAAATTTAAAACCAGACCCAAATAAAACACAAGCCGAAAACGCAAAAGCAAAAGGATGGAAAGCTGGTTTGCCACCTGCAGATATTAAATTTGACACTAGGCTATTTAAAGACTCGGACACTACTAAAGTGGAACTTTGGAAAAAAATTGAACCTTTTCATCCCATGGATCCTTTTTGGCTAGCAATGATGAGTCCAAAAAATATTTCTGGAACATATAGTAGAAATAGAGGAACTCTTTTGCCTGGATATGGTGAAGAAACAAACATTATGGGATATAATCCTGATTTTTCTGCACCAGGCTTTAATTTTATTTCTGGAATCCAAGAGGATAATTATGCTGTGGATGCTTTAGAAAGAGGTTGGTTAGTCGATTCCTCTTTAATCATGTATAATTATAATACCACTTATGCAGAAAACTATAGCTTAAGAGCAACTGTTCGACCTATTAAAACATTAAATATTCAATTAACTGCTAACCGAACATACGCTACTAATTTATCCCAACAATTTTTTAGTATAGATCCATTAACATTTGTGGACACGTTAGATGGTGAATTAAGAGACAATTATTATTTCAGCAGACCTTTAGAAACAGGAAATTTTAGTATGTCGTTTTTAGCTTTTAATACCGCATTTATTGGTGATGATGAGTTAGATAAATCTTCTGCAATATTTGATAATATTTTAAAGGAACGTGCTGCTATTTCTCAACGTTTAGGAGAAGAAAATGGAAACTCATTTGGAACAAATAATGGTTATAGTGATGGATATAATGGAACAGCTCAAGATGTTTTAATTCCTGCATTTATAGCTGGTTATACTGGAAAAAGTGGCGATGATGTTTCTATCTCATCCTTCCTAAAATATATTCCTTTACCTAATTGGAGAGCCACTTATGATGGACTAATTAATGTTCCTTTTGTGAATAGGGCGTTTAAAAAATTCTCTTTAACGCACTCTTATAAAGCTACTTTAAACTATAGCTCTTTCACTACCAATTTATTGTATCAAGAAGATGGTAATGGAGATCCTATTGCTAGAGATATTCCAGGAAATTTTATTCCTGAATTACAAATATCCACCGTATCTATTTCCGAACAATTTGCTCCATTATTAGGAGTAGATATGACATTAAACAACGATATGCTGTTAAGGGTTGAATATAAAAAAGATAGAAACGCATCTTTAAGTTTATCCAATAATCAAATAACTGAAGTTAAAGGAAGTGAATGGTCTGTTGGAACAGGATATAAGTTTAGAAAAGTTAGAATGCCATTTGCAAAAAAGAAAATGATAACAAGCGACATCGATACAAGAGTAGATGTTTCTATTCGAAAAAATAATACTATTATTCGAAAAATTGTTGAAGAAGTGAATCAGTTAACAGGTGGACAGAGAGTATTATCTATCAAATTTACTGCAGATTACAGAATTAGTGCTAAGCTAAATATTAGAGCCTTTTATGATTATATTTCAACCAAACCTTTTATTTCAACTACATTTCCAACATCAAATACCAATGCCGGAATTAGTTTAAGGTTTACCTTATCTCAGTAAATAATTTAGAATTTAGAATTAGGAATTTAAAATAAGAAGTAAGAAATTCGCAGAAGTAAATATTGATAAGAAGTCAGAAATTAAATAATCTATAAAAATTAAAACAATGAATGTACCAGCAGAATTAAAATACACAAAAGATCACGAATGGGTTAAAGTTGAAGGCGATATAGCTACAGTAGGAATAACAGATTTTGCACAAAGCGAGTTAGGAGATATTGTTTATGTTGAAATTGAAACAGTTGGTGATACTTTAGCACAAGAAGCAACTTTTGGAACAGTAGAAGCAGTTAAAACTGTTTCTGATTTATTTATGCCTGTTTCTGGTGAAGTAATTGAGTTAAATAAAGCGATAGAATCTTCTCCAGAAGTTGTTAATAATGATTCTTATGGCAAAGGTTGGATGATAAAAGTAAAAATGTCTAAGCCTAGTGAAATAGATAATTTACTTTCCGCTGAACAATACAAAGGAATTATTGGATAATAATGATACTCTTTTATCAGGTGATTTTAAGTCATTTGATGAATTTCAGTGAATAAAACGCCTTACCAAAAATTAAAATATTTGCCAGCAGCCATTTGGTTGTTGATAATTCTAATATTGAGCGGTTATCCAGGTAATCATTTGCCTAAAGTTCCAATTTGGCAATTTGATAAATTAGTACATTCCGTTAGTTATTCAATACTTTCAATTTTATTAATAATTTCTTTTCAAAAGCAATATGTAATGAAAACTAAACGTTTGTTTTTAATTACATGGATAGTTCTTTTTGGAATTTTTTATGGTGGAATTATGGAAATTCTTCAATATTACATCTTTATTAACAGAAGTGGTAATTGGTACGATTTTATAGCCAACACCATTGGAGTAATTTTTGGCGTATTATTTTATCCATTAATCATTAAATTGATACCGATAAAAAGATGATTTAATATAAAGTAAGTTACTTAAAGAAAAATTATTAATTTTATAAACGAAAATTAAAAGTTATGGAACCAAAAAAGAACCCTAAAGCAGATTTAGAAAAATTAAGAGGAACATTTACTCTTACAGGATTGGTATTGTCATTGTTTTTGATGTATGCAATGATTAATTGGAAATTTTATGATGTTCAAGCAAGTGAACTAGGTCAATTAGTTGTTGATGTAGAGGAAGAAGACATTATTCCTATTACCGAACAAAATACACCACCACCACCACCACCACCACCACCTGCTGTTTCAGAAACTATCGAAATTGTTGAGGACGAAGTTAAAGTGGAAGATGTTAAAATTGCGGATACCGAAGCCGATGCCAAAACTGAAGTTCAAGAGTTTACTCAAGAAGAAGAAGTGGTAGAAGAAGAAGTTTTTACCATTGTAGAAAGTATGCCTGAATTTCCTGGTGGAACTACCAAAATGATGGAATATTTAAGAGACAATGTAAAATATCCTCCAGCAGCAAAAGCGAATGGAATTACAGGTAAAGTGTTTGTTAATTTTACCATTGGAAAAAATGGAGAGATAAGAGACATCAAAATTATTAGAGGGGTACATGATTTATTGGATAATGAAGCCATAAGAGTCGTTAAGGATATGCCAGCATGGAAAGCTGGTAAACAAAGAGGAAAACCAGTAAGCGTATCGTTTAATTTACCAATCAACTTTATTTTGAAATAATATTTTTTTCATACCGTTTAAGTTAAAAACACTCTAAATTAATTTAGAGTGTTTTTTTTTAATAAATTTTTATGCAATTTTATAGGATGTAACATCTATGTGCTAAAAGTTTGTTACTCACCAAAATAATGCATTATGAAATTCTTAAAACCAAATAAATTTAATTTATTAAGCCTGTTATTGTTTATTGGCATTTGGGCTTTGTCTAATTGTTCCTCCTCTAATTTGCCTAATGATGATTCGAACAATAAAAAACCATTATTAATTTACGCAAAAGGAGAAGTTTATAAAGCAGAATGGACTAAAGTAGATTCATTGGAACAAAATGGCTTAACAAAATCCGCTTTAACCGAAGTCGAAGCGATTTACAAAAAAGCCAAAGAAGAAAATAATCATCAACAAATCATAAAAGCATTAATTATAAAAGCAAAACTGCAATCTTATGTTGAAGAAAATTCTTTTGTAAAAACGTTAAATGAATTAAATGATGAAGCCGAAAAATCAACATATCCTTTAACACCTTTGTTACATTCTATTATTGGAGAATCTTATTGGAGATATTATCAAAATAACAGGTGGAAATTCTATAACAGAACGGAAACCATCAATTTTGATAACAAAGACATTACTACTTGGGATTTAAAGAAAATTACAGACGCAAGTATTCAGCATTATTTACTCTCCATCAAAAACATCGATAGCTTAACAAGAACTCCAGTTGAGTCTTTTAGTGAAATTATTATTGAAGATAATGCACGCAATTACCGACCTTTTTTATACGATTTTTTAGCTCACCGAGCTACAGATTATTTTATGAATGAAGAGCCCAACATTACAAAACCAATTTATGCTTTTGTGATAGATAGTGCCAACTATTTAGCTTCCTACAAAGAATTTGCTAACATAAATATTGTGTGTCAAGACAGCATGTCCTTAAAGTTTTATGCGTTACAAACACTCCAAAATTTAACTAAAAATCACCTAAATGATACCAATCCAACAGCATTAATAGATGTGGAATTAAAACGGTTAAAATTTGTGAAACAAAATTCAGTGGTAGAAAATTCTGATACACTTTATTATAAAGCATTAAGCAGGTTATATGCCGATTTTAAAGAATACCCAACATCTACTGAAATTATTTACGCATTGGCATTAATTCATCAAGGTAAAGGAAATTCATATAAACCCTTAGAATCGGAAGACAACAAATGGGAACTTAAAAAAACAGTTAACATGTGCTTAAATGCCATTCATAAGTTTCCAGATACTTATGGAGCTGATATGTGTAGGGTTTTAGAAAGTCAAATTAAAATGAAAAACCTGAATGTAACCATGGAAAAGGTAAATATTCCTGAAACTTCGTTTAAAGCAAAATTAACATTCAAAAACTTAACCGATGTTCATTTTAAATTGGTAAAAGTAGATTATGAGGATTATAAAAATTGGAATAGAAATTTAGAAAGAGAGGTAAGATTTAAAAATATAGTAGAAAGTAAATTAATTAAAGAATGGAATCTTAACCTACAAGATGAAGGTGATTTTCAAGAACATTCAGGAGAAATTAAAATGGATAAGTTGCCGTTAGGTTTTTATGTTTTATTGACTTCAACAGCGAAAGAACTTGTTTACAATGAAGAAGCGATTGCGCTAACTCCATTTTGGATTTCTAATTTAAGCTATTTAACTCGAAAAAATAACAAAGAAGAAGTGGAATTTTTTGTAATGGATAGAGAAAAAGGAAATCCTTTAAAAGGTGTAAAAGCTAAACTCTATTTCGAAAAATATAATTATACGTTTCGTAAATATGAATGGATTTCATTAGGAACAAAAATTACCGACGAAAATGGATTTTTTAAAGTAATGCCTGGTATGGATTATAGAAATTTCTATGCAGATTTTTCATTAAATGATGATGTGTTGAATACTGAAGATTCTTATTATCAATACAAATATTATGATGTTGCAAGGACATACGTTAGAACAATTTTTTTTACCGATAGAGCAATTTATAGACCAGGGCAAACTGTTTATTTTAAAGGAATTGTATTGCAAACCGATAATGAAAACAACAATAGTATTAAAACAAATTTTCAATCTGCAGTTACTTTTTATGATGCCAACAATCAAAAAGTAGCTAGCCTAAAGCTGGTAACTAATGAATATGGAACCTTTAACGGCTCTTTTGTTACCCCTAATACTGGAATGAATGGACAAATGTATATTTCCGATACACATGGTTCTAGTTACTTTTCTGTAGAAGAATACAAACGCCCAAAGTTTGAAGTAACTTTTTTACCTATAAAAGGAACCTATAAATTAGAAGAAGTAGTTAATGTTGTAGGAAATGCAAAAACATATGCTGGAGCTGCATTGGATGAAGGCGAAGTAAAATATAGAGTGGTACGAAATGCATCCTTTCCTTATTGGTGCTATTATTATTGGGGATATTGGCCTCATTCTGCTGAAATGGAAATTAAAAATGGAACTACCAAAACAGATGATAATGGAGATTTTAAAATTGATTTTATCGCAAAACCCGACCAATCCATCAACAAAAAATTCTCTCCAACCTATTCTTATACAGTTTATGCTGATGTTGTGGATATTAATGGAGAAACACACAGCTCAACAGCATACGTTTATGTTGGATATAAAGCATTAAACATTAACATCAACATACCCGAAATAGTAAATAAAAATAGTGTAGATACTTTTGATTTTTATACCTCCAATTTAAACGGAGAGCTAGAATCTGCCCAAGGAAATGTTAAGGTTTGGGCACTAAAAATGCCCAACAAATATTATCGCTCAGCTTTATGGACCAAAGGAGATAAAAAATATCTATCAAAAGAAGATTACTTAAAAGATTTTCCATTAGATGTTTATGAAGATGAGAATAATAAATACAAATGGGAAAAAAGTAGTAAAGTTTACGATCATGATTTTAATACAGCTACTAAAAAATCCATCAAACTTCTTCATCTACAAGAATTTACTCCAGGTTATTATGTGTTAGAAGCAATAACTAAAGATAAGTTCGGTCAAGAAGTAAAAGAAGTGAAGTATTTTACGATTTTTGATGACGTTGAAAAACACATTCCTGTTAATGAAATAGGATGGTTTGCACCAGTTAAAGCAAAAGGTGAGCCAGGAGAAAAAGCAGAGTTTATAATTGGTTCTGCAGCAAAAGACGTAAGTGTGTTTTATGAAATTGAACATAAAGGTATAACAGTACATCAAGAATGGCTGAAAATAAGTGGAGAACAAAAAAAGATTACCATACCAATTTTAGAAAAATACAGAGGAAATTTTCAAGTCCATTTTACTTTTGTAAAACACGGAAGAAACTTTTCCTATTCTTCATCAGTTACTGTTCCACATACTAATAAAATGCTTGATTTAGAATTTGAAACATTCAGAAATAAGTTAATTCCTGGTCAAAAAGAAGAATGGAAAATTAAGATTAAAGGTAAAAAAGGTGAAAAAGTGGCTGCCGAAATGGTTGCTGCATTATACGATGCTTCTTTGGATGCTTTTCGAGCAAATTATTGGGGATTAGATGTGTTGTATTACGATTATAGCCAACGGTATTGGCAAAGCAACACTTCATTTTCTACGGCTAATTCTGAATTGATTGCTTACAATTGGAACAAAGGTTTAGGTAATTTAAAAACCAAGGTTTATGACCAACTAAATTGGTTCGGATTCTATTATTTCGGTAACAATCGAGGTTATTATTACGATGATATTTCTGGAGGAGATTATTTATATCAAACTATGGATGGGGAAATATCGATGGAGGAAGGCAATATGAGAGATGAAGACAGTGGTGGGTATAAAGAAAAATCAAAAAAAGATGCGTCGAAAATGGTCGGATTAGCTGAACAAGCCCCTTCACCAGCTCGAGATAAAAATGCTGACGTTACAACAGCTTCATTTTCTACAACACTAGCAACTGGTGCATCAGCAAGTGACACTAGAAATGGAAAGGATATGGAAGAAGTAAAAGCTCGAAAAAACTTTGCTGAAACTGCTTTCTTTTATCCTCACTTAACGACGAATGAAAAAGGTGAAGTTATTATTAATTTCACTATTCCAGAAGCGTTAACCAAATGGAAATTTATGGGTTTGGCTCATACCAAAGATTTAAAAACAGGAATGATTTATGAAGAAACCGTAACTCAAAAAGATTTGATGGTTTTTCCAAATGCACCTCGGTTTTTTAGAGAAAGTGACAATATGACTTTTAGCACAAAAATCACTAACCTTTCTGATAAAGATTTAAGTGGTGGAGCAAAAATTTTCTTTTATGATGCGATAACTATGAAGTTGATTTCCGATCAATTAGTAAAAGGAGAAGATACGGCTGCATTTAGTATTAAAAAAGGAAAAAGCACTTCTGTAAACTGGGAAATATCAATCCCAGAAGGTTATTCAGCAATTACCTATAAAGTAGTAGCCAAAGCTGGGGCACACACAGATGGAGAAGAAATGGCGATTCCCGTGCTAACCAATAGAATGTTAGTAACGGAATCTATGCCTCTTCCTATTCGTGGAAATCAAACTAAAAATTTCAAATTTGAGAAATTGATAAATAATAATTCAACAACACTAAAACATCAACAATTAACATTAGAATACACCTCTAATCCTGCGTGGTATGCCATTCAAGCACTCCCTTATTTAATGGAATATCCTTACGAATGTGCCGAACAAACTTTTAGTCGTTTTTATGCCAATTCTATTGCTTCGCACATTGCCAACTCCAACCCAAAAATTAAAAATGTTTTTGACAGTTGGAAATCAAGCAGTCCACAAGCATTTTTATCGAACTTAGAAAAAAATCAAGAATTAAAATCATTGATTTTGGAAGAAACACCATGGGTGTTAAATTCTCAAAACGAAAGTGAACGCAAAAAAAGAGTTGGATTGTTATTTGACTTAAATCGCATGAGTAATGAGTTAAACAGAGCTGAAAAAAAATTGCAAGAACTGCAAGTTTCTAATGGTGGTTGGACCTGGTTTAAAGGCATGCCAGAAAGCAGATACATCACGCAACACATTGTTACAGGAATGGGACACTTAGACCATTTGGGAGTGAAAAATATAAGAGCTAATTATCAAACATGGAACATGACTCAACAAGCAGTTCGATATTTAGACGATAGAATTAGAGAAGATTATGAGTGGCTAAAAAAATATGGAATTGATTTAGAAAAAGACCATATTAGTTACGATCAAATTCAATATTTATATGCGAGAAGTTATTTCATCAAAGACCTTGAAATTAGCTCAAGAAATAAAGAAGCTTATGAATATTACTACGGTCAAGCAAAAAAATATTGGTTAAATAAAAGTAGGTACATGCAAGGAATGATTGCGTTAACACTGTTTAGAGATGGCCAACCTAAAACAGGAATTCAAGTGGAGCAAAAAATAATTGCATCGTTAAAAGAAAATTCCATGAACAGTGAAGAAATAGGAATGTATTGGAAAGATATTTTAGATGGATATTATTGGTACCAAGCCCCAATAGAAACGCAAGCATTACTAATTGAGGCTTTTGATGAGGTTGCAAACGATAAAGAAAGTGTAGAATCTATGAAAGTTTGGTTGTTAAAACAAAAACAAACTCAAGATTGGAGAACAACAAAAGCAACCACCGAAGCATGTTATGCTTTATTGCTAAGAGGAACAGATTTATTGGCAAGTGACCAATTGGTAGAAATAAAAGTAGGTGACCAACTAATCGACCCTAAAAAGATGGATGGGGTAAAAGTGGAAGCAGGAACTGGATATTTTAAAACCTCTTGGAGCAAATCCGAAATAAAAGCTAATATGGGAAATGTAACCGTCACCAAAAAAGATGATGGCGTTGCTTGGGGAGCAATGTATTGGCAATATTTTGAGCAATTAGATAAAATTACTCCACACGAAACTCCTTTAAAATTAGTGAAGAAATTATTTTTACAAACCAATTCACCTTCTGGTCCAGTTATCACTCCAATTATTGAAGGAACAAAATTAAAACCTGGAGATAAAATTAAAGTGCGAATTGAATTAAGAGTGGATAGGGATATGGAATATGTACACATGAAAGATATGCGGGCAGCAGGATTAGAACCTATCAATGTATTTTCTGGATATAAATATCAAGATGGATTAGGTTACTATGAGAGCACAAAAGATGCTGCTACTAATTTCTTTTTCGATTATTTACGCAAAGGAACTTATGTATTTGAATATCCTTTAAGAGTGAATATGAGTGGAGATTTTTCTAATGGAATAACAAGTATTCAGTGCATGTACGCACCTGAATTTACTTCACATTCTGAGGGGATAAGGGTAAAAATAGGAAAGTAACTGACTAATGACTAATTTCTAATGACTAATTTTCATGTTCTGTTTTTTTATTTATATTTGCCTTTAAATTGATACATAAAATGAACACAAAGTCTCACGAATACAATAATCAAAAATATAAAATGATGAGTAAAAAATTAACTTACTTTTTTGCCTTAATTTCAATATTGTCAAGTGCTATATTTAGTTGTAATGGAACAGATGAAACTATTAATGTAGTTGAATATCCTGAATTAAAAGGATTTGAAGAATTAGATTTATCCCAATGGGGCTTTAACTTAACGGTTATGGTGCCTAATAAAGAATTGAATGGAGACCCACAAGTTACATTAACCGAAAGAGGTGCGTTAGAAGTTGTTGTGGGTGCAGATTTTGGGTTGGAAATTATGTATGGAGAAGGAGATATTGAATTGTTGAAGATGGATTTAAAAGAAGATTTAGTATTTACTTCTGAAATTACTAAAGAAGATTCAGTTTCTATTATTTATACACAAGATATTCCTAATTCTGGAGTTAAAACCCAAAATCATTTTTTATATAAAGCGGTAGTTGGAAAAGATATTTATGAAGTGAGAGATATTCTTGATGGTGAATATGGTTCTGGCATGATTGAAATTATGTTAAACGCTGCCAGAACAGTAAGATCAAATAAAGTACAAGAAGCAGTTTAATATAACAATGCAACATTCCCGAGAAGTCGGGACAAGTTGTGAAAAAGGGAAAGGGACAAGGGAAAGGGACTTCCTTCTTCTAATTTCTTATGACCAATTTCTTATGACCAATTTCTACATTCTAATTACAATATTCATTTTTCTGTCTTGCGGCAGTAAAAAACAGAATGCACCAAATGACATTATTGCTGAAGATAAAATTGTTGACGTAATCGTCGAAATTGAATTAACCCAAGCCATAATTAAACTTAAATTTTTAAATAAAGATTCTTTAGTCAATCAAACACAACTATTTAATGAGGTGTATGCAAAACACAATATTTCTCAAGAGCAATTTAATAATAGTTTAGCTTTCTACGCCCAAGAACCTAAAAAAATGGATACTTTATATGCAAAAGTGATTACTAAATTATCTGAAAAACAAGCTGAAAATCAATAAGAAAAAAATTAATTGTAATAAATCTACGTATATATACATATTATTTTTTGTGTAAAACCACGCAACCTTTTTTTAAAAAATACGTCTAAAGTAAAAAGTTAATATAAAAATTAGTAAATTTAATCGCTGAATAAGTATGTTCTGTCGATTTTTTTTAATGGAATTAAGATTAAAACACAATTAAAATTTTAATAAAGTATGGAATGATATTACTTTATTTCATAATTTTATTAAATAGAATCCGCTAGACTCGGGGAATAAAAATATATTAAAATGCTTTCGCTATGAAAAAATTAGTACAAAAAATTTCCTTAGTTATTTTGTTGTTATCAGCAAATTTAACTATAAATGCCCAAAACATTGGTATCAACGCTTCTGGTGCAATACCTGCAGCAAGTGCTGGTTTAGATGTTGATTTTACCAACAAAGGCTTTTTAGCTCCAAGGGTTGCTTTAACTAACGTAACAACGTATGCACCAGTTGTTGGTGCTGCCGTAACTGGTTTGTTAGTCTATAGTACTTCAGCCCCAATAGGCGGTATTGGTGTGGGGTATTATTATTGGGACATTGCCAATGCAAAATGGCAAGGGTTTTTAACTACAACTACTCCAGGTGATGCATGGCAAACAATTGGTAACGCTGGGCTTAATGGCGGTAATACAACCACTGCAGGAACTAATTTTATGGGTACTACGGATGCACAGAATATTGATTTTAGAACCAGTAATTTGGTTAGAATGAGAGTAAGTAGTTTAGGCGAGTTTTTTGTAGGTGCTTTAAATACAGTAATAACTGGCGATTTAATGAATAGTGTTTCGAATGTAACTTTCCCTTGGGCAATAAATGGATATTCTAATCAAAATGGAAGTGGTGTGTACGGACAAGTTAATGGCGGAGCAACAATTTATGCTAGTGTACAAGGCGAATATTATGGTACTAATGCAAGTGGAGCTGGTGTAAGAGGATTAATTGGAAATGCTACTGCAGGTACAGGTTTTGGCATTGTAATAGCAGGTGTTCAGGGTAATGGTGCAATTGATGGTTTTACTGCTGGTTCTTATAAATTTGGAGTGTATGGCAGTGGAGGTAATAATGTTAGGGGTGGTGGTGTAATGGGTTACGATTTTGGTTTGGCTATGGGAGCATTAGGGTATTATGCTGCAAATGGTAATGATTACGCTGTCTATGGTTTTGGTCAAGCTCATACCAATGGTTTAGCTGGAGGAAAAATGGCAGGTCCATCTAATCCGTTAGGAGATTTTGACAACTCAATAGGTTTAGGTATTTATGGTGGTGTAATGGGTGGTTGGGTAAAAGGTTTGGAGTATGGTGTAAATTTATCAGGTAAACGTTATGGTGCTTATGTAGATGGCAAAACCTTAACCAACGATTTATTTGTAGTTTTATCGAGTAATGAATCCAACGAAAGAACAGCTTCTTATGCTTCTACTTCGTTAAGTGTAGATGTAAATGCTAAAGGAACAGCTAATTTAAGAAATGGAGAAGCTGAAGTAAAATTTGATGAAAAGTATGCAGCTTTAATCTCTACCGAAAAACCAATTATCGTTACTGTTACTCCAATGGGAGAAACCAAAGGAGTTTACATTGTTTCCGTTACTAAAGATGGGTTTAAAATTAAAGAAAATGGCAATGGAACTTCCAACGTAACTTTTAGCTGGATAGCCATAGCTGAAAAAACTGGTTACGAAAACCCACAAATTTCTGCTGAAATTTTAAGTAAAGAATTTGATGTGAACATGGATGGCGTAATGAACAACGATATAGACGAAAGTACAACAGGTAAAGCAATGTGGTGGAATGGAACAGATGTTCAGTTTGGTGAGCCTTCGCAAATTGAAGGAATTGTAACTGCCAAAAAGGCTGCAATTAGTAAAGATATGATTGACACAGCACGACCAAAAGACAAACAACAGCCTAAAAAATAAATATGAAAAAACTTATCTTCCTCTTATCAATTTGTTTTTTTGCAATTTGTAATCTGCAATTGCAAGCTCAATCTCGCATGGTTATTAATAATAACGCCTATTTAGTGATAGACAACAGTGCTTATTTGGTAATAGACAATAGCAATGCCAATGCTTTAGCTGTGGCTGGTACTGGAGGAAGAATAATATCAGAAGCGGAAAATGATCGGATAAAATGGAACATCAGTACAGCTACTGGGGCTTACTCTATCCCTTGGTCAACAAGCGTAGCCACTGGAGCTGTTAAAATACCATTGTCTGTAACTGTTACTGGAGCAGGTGTCGGAGCTGGAAATGTAATTTTTTCTACCTACGAAACTTCTGCCGATAACAATACTCCTTGGCAATCGGGTATTACCAATATGTGTTCAAGTGTAACAAGTTTAGACGGTTCATTATTAGCGGTTGATCGGTTTTGGCAAATTAATGCCAATGGGTATGGTACAAAACCTGCAGTAAATATGACTATTGCTTATAACCCAGCTGCAAATGAATTGGCAGGAACGAATACGTTGGTGGAAACAAACTTACAAGCACAACGATTTAATGCAGGAGCAGTAGCAGGTGGACCTTGCTATGTTGGTGTTGGTTCTTGGGAAACAACTTTATTTGGAACGAACAATGCTGCTGTTGATAATGTAACTAATATTATTGTTCCTGCAGCAGACTTTTTTAAAGATTGGATTTTAGTTGATAATTTATCACCACTTCCTATTGAATTAGTAAGTTTTGAGGCAAGTTGTAAAAATGGAGAAGTTGAAATTAAATGGATAACTCAATCGGAAATTAATAACGATTATTTTATGGTAGAAAAGAGTTACGATGCTGTAACGTTTTTTGAATTAACCAAAGTTCAAGGAGCAGGAAACAGTAGTGTTGTAACTTACTATTCTGTTATAGACCCAAATCCATCTTCTGGAGTGGCTTATTACCGGTTAAAACAAGTAGATTTTGATGGGACTATAACTTACCATGATGTTGCTTCTTCCAACTGTAATCCAAATGGCTTTGATGTGAATCAATTGGTGTTAAATAACAATGCACTTAGTTTTAATATTTCCACTACTGTCGATGAAGAATTAATCGTTTATTTTTATGATTACAGAGGAAGATTAATTTCGAATAAAAAAGAATTGATAGTAAAAGGAAATAATTCGATAAAGCTATCAAATCTCAATATTAGTACAGGAATTTATCTATTGTCAATAGTTGGTGAGTATAACAATTATTCTACAAAATTGATGAACACTAGAGATTAAAGGTGAAAGGGACAAGGGAAAGTGAATATTAAACACTAAACTTTAAACTTTGAACCCATCTTCATCGTCCAACTCCAAAGTAACAGTAAAACTGATAGTGCTGCAGCAACTCTTCCAATTATATCGCCATAAAGGGTATAAAAAGTTAACTTGCTATTACTATTCATTTTGTTGATGATAACATCGTCTTCCCACCAATTGGTTGCATCAATAACATCACCTCGTTGATTGATAAAACAAGATGTTCCTGTATTTGCACTTCTTGCTATACTTCTTCTATTTTCTATAGCACGCAAACGAGCATAAGATAAATGCTGATGGTATCCCGGTGTATCATCCCACCAACCATCATTTGTCATAACAAAAACAAAATTTGCTCCTTTTTTTACATAAGTAGATAAATATTCAGCAAAAATGGATTCATAGCAAATAACAGGTGCAATATTAATGCTCCCATTTTTAAGATTTTTCGATTCTTTTTCTGTGCCTAAACTTCCAACGGTTCCTCCTAAATCAAGAGCAAATTTTTCAAAATAAGAGAAAACCTTTGGGTAAGGTATTTTTTCTACACCAATAACTAGCTTAGACTTATGATAAATTTGAATGATGGAAGAACTATCTAATAATATGGCAGAATTAAAAGCATCGTGCCATACTTTAGTTCTTTTATTTTGTCGAGCTGTTAATGTAGGTTTTTTCTCTCTTAATCCATAATCAATATAAGAGGATATTCCGATAACAAAATTTATTTTAGGATAATCTTGTATCAGTTTTCGAATAGCAATGATGCAGTTGTTGTTTTCCAACTCATTTTCATAACTTCCATAAGGAATGGCTGTTTCTGGAGCAACAATGTATCTTGTATTTTGGGTAATTTTTTTTCTTACTAAAGAGATAATCCGATCAACTTGTTGTTCTTCGGTCATCCTGTTAAACTTATTCATGTATGGATCTATGTTAGGCTGCACGACAACTACTTCAACAGGATTAATTTTTTCAGAATAATTGGTATAAGTGATGATAGAAAAAATAATCGGAAATAATAAAATGCAAACAATTGCAAGAATAATTTTACCATTCTTTTTAAAGGATTCTCCTATAATGAATGTTTTTCGAAAAAGTTGGAATAGCAAAACATTAACAATCAAAATCCATAATGTGCCACCTAAAACTCCAGTGTATTCATACTATTGAATCAATTGAGGGTAGTTGGCAAAAGTATTTCCTAAAGTTGACCAAGGATGAGCCAATTCCCAATTGTAATGAAGCCATTCAAACCCAGTCCATAATACAATTAAAGCGAAATACCCTTTTTTATTTCCCAATCTTTTTTTAATAGTATGAAACCAAACAAAAATGATTGCCATAAATAAAGTATTAATAGCTTCAACCATTATCATTCCAGCATCTGTAGCATACCAAATCCACCAAGTAGTATAGGTGTTAAATGTAAAAAATGTGAGGTAAGCATATAAAAATAAATGCCTAGAATTGTATTTTTTTGGGTTTTGAGAAATCGAGTATTCTATATAAAGTAAGGGAACTAAAGCGATAAAAAAAATTGGAGCTAAGTTACCAGTTGCAGGCCAAGATACGCCCATTAATAAGCCACTTAAAATAGATAATCCTAGAAATTTTAATTTTTGCATGAGGTTATTAAGTTAGAGTTTGAAGTCCGAAGACGGAAGTCCGAAGTTAAAAGTAACTTCAAGCATCAGGCTTCTGTCTTCCGACTTCCGTCTTCCGACTTCTTTCTTCTTTCTTTTTCGTTTACTATTAAAGCCAATTCTCTTCCTGTTTGTCCAGCTAAAGAAGTGTTTTCTTCGGCTCTTCTAATTAAATAAGGAATTACATCTTTTACAGGTCCGTATGGAACATATTTGGTTACGTTATAACCACTTTTAGCTAAGTTCATACTAATATGGTCGCTCATGCCCAATAGTTGTGCAAAATAAACCCGTTGGTCGTCTAATGCAATATGGTATTCTTGCATCAAGTCAATTAAAAATTGAGTGCTTGCTTCGTTATGTGTTCCGCAGCAAAAAGCTATTTTATTAATATTTTCCACACAAAATTTTAAGGAGGCATTAAAATCTCTGTCAGTACTAGCTTTATCAGGTTGCATAGGGTCTTGATAACCCATTGTTGCAGCTCTTTCTCTTTCTTTTTCGATATAAGCCCAACGAACTAATTTCATTCCGATAAAGAAGTTTTCTTTATCGGCAATAGTTTTTAAGTTTTTAAAATAATCCAACCTATCCCAGCGATATAATTGAATAGTATTAAACACTACAGCTTTTTCTTTGTTGTATTTTCGCATCATATCCAACACTAAATCATCAATGGGATTTTGTATCCAGGTTTCTTCGGCATCAATAAAAATTGGAATTCCAGCTTCATAAGCATTACCACACATTTTGTCAATTCTCCCTTTTACTCGATCAAATTCTTCAATTTCTGCTTGGGTGAGTTTTTCTTTAGCGTTGATTTTTTCTAACAAGGAAAAGCGTGCAAAACCAGTAGTTTTGAAAACTGAAAAAGGAATCAATTTGGTAGTTTTTGCTTTTTTTATAGTAGAAATGGTTTCGGTAACATTGGCATCAAAATCAATTTCACTTTCTTTGCCTTCTGCCGAATAATCAAGAATTGTTTTTACATTAAATTTTCCTAAATCATTTATTGTTTTATCACATTCGTTAATCGTTTCTCCTCCGCAAAATTGCTTGTAAATAGTGGATTTTATGATGGAAGTTACTGGAAATCGAATAGCCATAAAAAAATTGAGTAATGCAGGACTAATTTTTATCAGCCAATTCCAACCAATTATTTTAAATAACCAATAGCTTTTTTTTAAATCGTTGCTACTTTTCCCCGAAAATGCTACCTCCGTATTGTTAAAATCCATTTTATTAATTTTAAAACAAAATTACCATACGAAATTAGTAGAAAATATGATTTTCTTCACCCATAAATACACTATTTTTACAAAATATAATTAGATAAAATGTCTGTTAACAACATTATCAATATTAAATCGAACAACTCAGAAATTTTTATTGGAGATGATGTATTTAATGTGTTAAAAGAGTACATCAGACCTTATCAAGACAAAAAGATTTTTATTTTGGTTGATGAAAATACACTACAACATTGTATCCCTGAACTAATTACTCAAATAGAATATTTACAAAATGCCGAAATAATTGAAATTAATAGTGGTGAGGAAAATAAGTCGCTTGACATTTGTTATCAAATTTGGAAAACCTTGTCCGATTATAAAGCCGATAGACAATCTTTATTAATTAATGTTGGCGGAGGAGTAATTTCCGATATGGGAGGTTTTATTGCTTCAACTTTTAAAAGGGGAATTGATTTTATTAATGTTCCAACTACTTTATTGTCGCAGATTGATGCTTCGGTTGGAGGAAAAGTGGGTGTTGATTTTGAAGGGTTAAAAAACATGATAGGTTGTTTTAATGAGCCTAAAGGTGTATTTATTTATCCCAACTTTCTAAAAACATTAGATAAAAGACAAGTGCTTTCAGGTTATGCTGAGGCATTAAAGCATGGTTTAATAAATGATAAAAAATATTGGATAGAATTAAAGAAAGGGATGTTGTCGGATACCAAAAACTGGTTAAAATTAATCACCACTTCTATCAACATAAAAAACAAAATTGTTCTTGCTGATCCAAAAGAAAAAAGCGAACGAAAGTTATTGAATTTTGGTCATACCATTGGGCATGCATTAGAAACTTATTCGTTGAATAATGATGAGTTGTTATATCACGGTGAAGCAATTGCTATTGGTTTAATTTGTGAAGCTTACATTTCTAGTAAAATAATGGGATTGTCAGAGTTAGAATTAAAAGATATTTCAACAATTATTTTCAACTTATATTCAACTTATAAATTTGAAGATTCGGATTTTCATCAGTTGATTGAACTAATGAAAAAGGACAAGAAAAATAAAAAACAAGCCATCAATTTTACCCTTATTTCTGAAATAGGTAAGGCTCACATTGATAAAGAAGTAACTGTTGAAATTATTTTGGATGCTTTAAATTATTATAATTCATTAGCAAAAAAAGAGAATAACTCTAATTAATGTCGATTTCGCTATCACACTTAACTCAACTAATTAAAGGAGAAATACAGCTCACTTCTTCAAAAAGTGAAAGTAATCGAGCATTGATAATCCAAGCATTATGTGTTGCTGATTTTGAAATCGAAAATTTATCTCAAGCAGAAGATACCCTTATTTTTAAAAAAATTCTGAACTCAATTCACCATAATAATGCTCAAAATGTATTAGATATTGAACATGCAGGAACTGCTATGCGATTTTTAACGGCATTTTTAGCCATAAAAGATGGCGAATTTGTGCTAACAGGTTCGGAGCGTATGCAACAACGACCTATTAAAATTTTGGCTGATGCGTTAAAAACTCTTGGAGCCGAAATAGAATTTTTAAAAAACGAAGGGTTTCCACCACTAAAAATTAAAGGAAAAAAATTGTTAGGTGGAGAAATTAATGTTGATGGCTCCGTAAGTAGTCAGTACATTTCTGCTTTAATGTTGGTAGCTCCATACATGGAAAATGGTTTGAAATTAAATTTTGAAGGTCAACTTACTTCTAAACCATATTTAGAAATGACTCTAGAAATTATGAGGTATTTTGGTGCTGAGTTGACATGGAAAGATTCCTGCTTCCGCAGAAATGATGGGATAGAGATAAAAACTGGAAAATATATTGCTAAAGATTTTATTGTGGAAGCCGATTGGAGTGCATCTTCTTATTGGTACTCAATGGTTGCATTAGCAAAAGAAGCAGAAATTATATTGCTTGGATTACAAAAAGAAAGTCTTCAAGGTGATGCTGTTGTAGCTAAAATTTACGAAAACTTTGGTGTAAAAACAGAATACCTTAAAAATGCTGTGCTATTGACTAAAACTTCCAACTTCCGACTTCCGACTTCGGGCTTTACTTTTGACTTTACCAATTGCCCCGATTTAGCTCAAACCATTGCGGTAACTTGTGCTGCATTAAATGTTCCTACAAAACTTACAGGTTTATCTACCTTGCGAATAAAAGAAACCGACCGAATAGCTGCACTACAAAACGAATTGAATAAACTCGGTTATAACGTTGAGGTTGAAAATGATGATTTAATTATTTTACCGCCATTACCAAACCAAACGTCATTGCGAGGAATAGCCTGTCCCGATTTTTCGGGAAAGCAATCTTTATCTACTAAGGAGATTGATTTGCCTCGCTCTACTTCACTCGCAATGACGAGCATTAAAACCTACAACGACCACCGTATGGCAATGGCTTTTGCTCCTTTGGCAATACTTTATCCAATAAAAATAGAAGATGAAGAAGTGGTAAAAAAATCCTATCCCAATTTTTGGGAGGATTTGAGAATTGTTGGGTTTGAGATAATTTGAAATTCAAATACTCACCTCCCAATCTTCTCAATCAACTCAACCACTCTGCTAGAGTAACCCATTTCATTATCGTACCAGCCCATAATTTTTACCATGTGCCCAGTAATAGAAGTTAGTTGGGCATCAAAAATACAAGAATGAGGATTCCCAACAATATCAATAGATACAATGGGGTCTTCGGTATATTCTAAAATTCCTTTTAAACTGGTTTCGGAGGCTAGTTTAAATGCTTTATTGATGGCTTCAACGTTGGTGTTTTCTTTTAAAATTAGGCTAATATCAATCAACGAGCCATTTGGCACAGGAACACGAACGCCACAACCGCCTATTTTACCAACTAAATCAGGAAAAATACTGGTAATTGCTTTGGCAGCTCCTGTGGTTGTTGGTATAATTGATAATGCTGCGGCACGAGCTCTTCGTAAATCGTTGTGGGGTGAATCGTGTAAGTTTTGGTCGCTCGTATAAGAGTGAACAGTAGTAATATAAGCACTTTGGATGTGGTATAAATCGTGTAACACTTTTATGATTGGAGCAGCAGCGTTGGTGGTACAAGATGCATTTGAAATAATGTTATCGTTTTGTTGAAGAACTTCTTCATTTATTCCTAAAACCACAGATGTAATATCGTCAGTTTTTGGTGGAGCAGAAAGAATTACTTTTTTTGCACCAGCTTTTAAATGACCCAAAGCTGTTTCTTTGGTTAAAAATCTACCTGTAGATTCGATAACAACGTCAATATTTAACGAAGCCCAAGGGAGATTCTCAGGAGTTTTTTCACTAGTAATCTTTACTGATTGACCATTGATGATGAGTTCATTTGCGGTAGAAGTTACAGTTCCATTGAAAAGTCCATGTACCGAATCGTATTTAAGCAAGTGAGCCAACGTTTTGGTGTTGCCTAAATCGTTTATAGCAATTAGTTCAATGTTTGGATGGTTTTGAATTACTTTGGCAACCATTCTACCTATTCTTCCAAAACCGTTAATAGCAACTCTTATCATTTTATTTTTTTTATTTTTCAAAGATACTTAATGTCTTTATGGAATAAAGAATTATAGACACAAAAAAGGCTTCCTAAATAGAAAGCCTTAAATAAATGTATTTTTAGTGTCTTAATTATAAGCTAGCAACATGTTTAGTTAACTTAGATTTTAAGTTTGCTGCTTTATTAGTATGAATAACTTTTTGTTTCGCTAATTTATCTAACATAGAAGAAACTTTTGGCAACATAGTAGCTGCTGCAGCTTTATCTGTAGAATTTTTTAATTCTTTTACAGCATTACGAGTAGTTTTATGCTGATATTTATTTCTTAGCGTTTTAACTTCGGTTTGTCTTATTCTCTTTATTGAAGACTTGTGATTAGCCATATCTTTTCTTATTACTTAATTTTTAAGGACTGCAAATGTATGAATTTTTTCTAAAAATCAAATATTTTTTTATTTTTAAAAAATCAGGTTAATCGTTAAGGTTATTTATGCTAATACTTTATCCTTAACTTTAATTCCAAATGTATATCCAGCTTTCACGCGTTCAATCAGTTCTGGTAAAATATCTTGATATTCTCCTACAATACCAAAATCAGCATTATGAAAAATATTTGCTTTAGGATTATTGTTGATGGCAATAATTTTTTCTGATTCTTTCATCCCAGCAATATGTTGTATAGCACCTGAAATACCAACAGCAATATAAACTTTAGGGCGAATAGTTTTACCTGTTTGACCAATTTGCCGTGCATATTCTGCAACACCTTCGTCAACAACAGGACGGCTACATGCCCATTCAGCATTTATTCCTTGTTCTTTCAATGCCTCTGCAAGTGTCTTTATTAAACCTAAATTATCAGATGTAGCACCTCTACCACCTGAAATTATGATGTCTGCTTCAAAAAGATTTTGTAATCCTCCTTCTCCTCTCACTGTTTTTAAAATTTCTACAACAAAATCTTTATTACTTAATACAGGTTTGAAGCTTGAGATAAGACCTTTCCTTCCCACAACACGCTCAGGAACCTCAAACGTACCTGCTCTAGCTGTCGAAATTTGTGGACAAACAAAACCAAGAATAGTGGCTAATTTACTTTCGCCATAAGTAGGTCGACGTGATTCAAGGATTGGTGTATAAATTACTTTTTCTTTTTTATTTACATATTCACCAATTTCAAGTCCTGTACAGTCTGCAGTAACTCCACTATCGGTTTTCATACCAATTCTAGGAGCTAATTCCCTCCCTGAAGTACTAGCCGCAAAAAGAGCTATTTCTGGCTTTCTTTCCTTAATAACTTGTTCAAAAATTGATGAAAAAGGTAGCACCAAATATTCTTCAAGAGCATCGTCTTCAACAATAACAACTTCATCTGAGCCATGTTCAATAAGCAGTTGAGCCATTGGTTGAACATCTTTTCCTATCATTAATGTTATTACTTGAGTGCCTTCGCCTAACTGCGTTGCAAGTTGCCTAGCTGGAGCTAATAACTCCAATGAAGGTCTTGAAACTTTTCCATTGGTTATTTCAGCCCATGTAAGAATTCCTTTTGATCCGTCCCTAAAGTCTTTTTCAGGAAAATCTGGACGGTCAGTTTCTTTTGCGGTAGCATTCTCTTTTTTCTCCAAAACATTTCCACCTTTCTTTAAGTTAGCGATTAAACTATCTACTAAAGAGGCTTCATTGTTGCCTTCTGACATGGTTATAGGGGCACGTTCACTTACAATGCTAATTACTTTTGCAACAATTGTTGGAGAGCCTGCAAGCCCTATTTTTTCGGTTCCTAAGCCAATGTCGTCAATTGAAAAAGTAGTAATTTTTGCATTACGAGCTTTGATGGCTCCACTTAAAGATGGCTTACGCGGAGGAATTCCAGTAGGAGTTAATGAAATAACACAAGGCATAGGTAATTTCATCATTTGATACCCACCTTCTATTATTCGTTTTGCAATTACATTTCCAATTCCGTCAGCTTTTACGTTTTCCACAAATGTTGCTTGTGGAATTCCAATATTTTCGGCAACCTGAGAAGGAACGTGAGCAGTATCACCATCACTAGTTTGTCTGCCAGCTAAAATAACATAAGGTTCTTTTGAGTCTTTAGTAAAACCTAAGTGTTTAAGCATGGTTGCAATAGCCAAACCTGTAGCATAAGTATCACTACCACCAAGTTTACGGTCTGATAAAAGGTATGCCTCATCATAACCCATAGAAATAGCTGTTTTAAGTGATGTTTCAAATGTTCCAGGTCCCATTGAACACACAATCAATTTTGCATCAGGGTGTTGTTTTTTTAGTTGTAAGCCTGCTTCCAGACCAAATTGACAGTCAATATTAATAATAGATTTCGCTTTTGTTCGATCCATTAATCCATCATCACCCATTCTCATTTCAGTGGGCAGTGGAACTTGTTTTATTAAACTTATTATAGTTAAAGCCATGATTAAATTATTATTTAAATGTTACATATTTTGAAATTGAGGACCATTACCACCATTAGGCACTGTCCATGTGATAGCATCTTCTGGAGATTTAATATCGCAAGTTTTACAATGCAAACAATTTTCGGCATGAATTCTGAGCTCTTTTTGACCAGATTTATTGGTATGGAGTTCATACACCTCAGCTGAACAACAAAATTGCTCAAGTGATCCATATTGTTCAACATTAATTGAATTAAATTTCTTCGTATCATTAATATGAAGATGTCCAACTTGCTGTTCATCATGAAAAACACCTGAGTAGTATATGCTGGTTGCTTTATCAAACGTTAAAACTTTGTCGAACTCCAATTTATTTCTAAACCGCTCTTTAAATGGTTTCTTTTTATATTCACTTAATTTTCGGGTAGCTTTATGATCCGGGTGAGATTTTAGTCTGCCAAAGAAACCAGCTCCTCCAGTAATTAGTTGAGTTCCAAAATGAAATCCTCCAACAAATAAGCCTTTTGCAAATCCTTGTCGGAAATTACGAACAGGATATAATTCTTTGTAAAGAATACTATTATTCACCAAAGTCTCGTATTGCTGAAGGCTTTTTTCAGAAGTATCGTTGCTTATCAATGCATTGGCTGATGTTTGTGCTGCTAACATTCCAGATTTAATCGCTAAATGTATTCCTTTTAAAGCAGGCATAGTAACAAATCCTGCACTATCACCAACGATTAAGGCATTATCTACATATAATTTTGGAATTGAATAATAACCACCTTCAGGAAGGGTTTTAGCACCAAATTCTAATAATTTACCGCCTTTTAAAATTTTAGAAACAAAAGAACTTGTCTTCCATATTTGCATTGCATGGTGAATATCGAAAGTTGGGTCTTTATAATCAAGTCCAACGACAAGTCCAACGGCAACTTTATTATCGTTTAGTCCGTAAATAAAACCTCCACCAAATTCATTGCTATTAAGTGGATACCCCATAGTGTGGTATATTTGCCCAGCTTCTATATTTCCTTCTGGAACTGACCATAATTCCTTGCAACCCAAAGAGTAATTTTGCTCGTTTCGGTCCTTGTTTAAATTAAATTTTTTAATAAGCATTTTGGTTAAACTTCCTCGTGAGCCTTCCGCAAAAATGGTAATTCTAGCTTCGATACGAGTACCTGCCTGAAAATTTTCTAACTCTTTTCCATGATGGTCTATTCCTGTATCTTTAATTTTAGCACCAATTACTTTCCCATCTTTATACAAAATCTCATCTACTGAAAAACCGGTGTATATTTCTACACCTTTTTCTTCTGCTTTGACAGCTAAATACTTACATATTTGCCCTAAAGAAGCAGTATAGTTACCAATATTGTTCATATAAGGAAGATGAAATGGTAACGTTGTTTTGCCATTTTCACTCAATAATACGGTGCTGTCTTTTATTACTTTAGCATTAAAAGGAATCTCTGAGATGTCAACTTCAGGTAATAATTCGTTAAATACTGAAGGTTTGAGTACAGCACCAGATAAAATATGGCGACCAATAGCACTTCCTTTTTCGATTAGCAATATTCTATTACTATGTCCTTTTTGTTTTAATGTATCCGCTAAGTGAATTGCTGCAGCTAAGCCTGATGGCCCACCCCCAATTATTAGCACATCAGTTGATACTGTATCAATATTACTCATTTGAAAACCTCCTATTTTAAAAAATTTAAAATTTAAATTTGTTTATAATGACTTTAATTTTTATGTAGTTTAATCTTTTCATTAATAATTTTTTCCCATTTTTCTATTAATAGAAAATCAGGTACTGATTGAAAATTATCTTGTGCTTTATAAAATTCAAGTAATATACTTGGATTGTCTTTAGTTATAGGTAAAAAACTTAATTCTATCTTGTCAATAAATTTAATATTATTGTCTTTATTCTCAGTTGACTTACTGGTAGAAACAACTTTGCAACTTTGAATTTCTGAAAGGTTGATATGTGTTTCAGTTTTAGTGTCATTCATTTCTTTACAAAAGAAAAGTGCATCTTTGGTTTCATCAATTCCGATTGCAAAATTGTTACAACATTCATGTTGCGTTATTTTACAATTTAGTTTTTCTGCCATGTTTGAAATCGACTGTAAGAGATGTTTTTCTCGTTTTTTCCTACTGATAGAAGGCAGTATAAATGGTAAGCCACAAATAGCTAACATAACTATTCCTGTAATTGTTAATCCTAAATCCATTGTGAAATTATTTTTTTAATGAAATAAGTAATCAGGTTTTGTAGAGATACAACACCTTTTAAATCAAAATATATTGCCTAGTATCGGCAACTATTACTTAAAATGGATTACCAAAAATAATGGAAAGGGAAAATGATGTCAACTTTTTGAAATCGAATCAAAAAGTTCCTTGAAGAGAATCTGTATTGATTAAATTCATTTGTAATAATATGTTCAGTAGTTTGTGTTATCAAACTAAACTCATGGTATGGATTTTTAAAATTAGGAATGGGTGGACAAGAAATCTCTACCGAACCTTCGGATTGAGAGGAAGGAGAAGTTAGGTTTGAAGAAATGATTGAAATAGTATTTCCTGCATCTGATGTTTTTATGAAAGTTGAAGATGAATTTAATAAACTACTGCTTACTGCAAAGCAATAAACAACAACGAAAAATGTCACTCCTAAAATTTTAAAAACTTTTTTCACATCACAAAAGTAAATTAATATTCAGTTCGTCTGTTGAAATAATCGATAATTATTATTGTAAGCACCTCCATTTTTTTAATTAATTATTAAGATAACGAAAACCATCATTTGTGGAAGGAGAATTTTATTCAGGTTTCTTGATGTTAATTATGGATATATAGACTCCAATTATTAGTGAAATCCCGATAAATAGAAGCGAAAACCACTCAGGTATTTCTACATAACCAACTGTAATTAACTTAATAGACACAAATAATAATATTGAAAACACACTATATTTTAAATAAATAAATTTTGAAAGCATGGTTGAAAGAAAAAAGTAAAGTGAACGTAAACCCATTATTGCAAAAATATTTGAGCTATAAACGATAAATGGATCAGTGGTAACTGCAAAAATTGCAGGAATGCTATCTAATGCAAAAAGTATATCAGCTAGTTCAATAGTTAACAAAGCCGCAAATAGAGCAGTGAAAACTCTTTTCCCATTAATCTTAGTCATAAATTTTCCTTCGTCGAAAGTGTTACTCATTCTAAAAAATTTCATTAACCTCTTTGGCTTGTTTACTTCTTCGTGTTCGGCATCTTTTTTCAACATTTTGAATGCAGTATATAAAAGAAAAATTCCGAAAATAATACTCATCCCATGAATTTTTTGAATAAGAATAAGCCCTACATTTATTAAAATTGCTCGAAAGAGAAGTGCTCCAAATATTCCTAAAAAAAGAAGTTTATGTTGATATTTCTTAGGAACTTTAAATGATACAAAGATTATTGCAATTACAAATAAATTATCAACACTTAATGACAATTCGATTAAGTAACCAGTTATATACTTTACAAGTGCTTGACTAGGCGAAAGATTATTACTATTTTCTACTAAAGAATTACTATAACACCAATAGACTACCCCAGAAAATAGTAAGGCATTAGCAATAAAAAAAATAGTTTCAAAAATTGCTTTTTTTACTGAAGTTAGCTTGTCCTTTTTATGCAGTACAAAAAAATCGAGCAATAAGAGAAAAAGAATATAAACTATTAAAATTATCCAAGGAGTTGTTTTTTCCATTAAATATTTTTCAGATGTTGTAAACTATGTATTTTACTAACACGTTAAGATTAGTTCAAATGTAAGTGTTTTAGCCTCCCAATCTTCTCAATCAAATAAAAAAATTATTTCTACCGATGGAACTTATTTTTAGGCTACTTGAAAATAATTTTTATAAATCGACTATTTATTCTTTTTATGGAGCAACGGTTAATTTACTAAAAAGTTATTTGTCTATTTTTGCACCTTAATTTTTTTAATCACTTATTTTCTGCAAATAAGTTAATGATAAAAAATAGTAAGAGTTATGTGGAAATTTTTATCCAATAAAATATTACGAAATAGACTTGCTTTTATAATTGCAATAGTCCTCATTACTACATTTATGGGGTATGAGGGAAGCAAAATTAAAATGTCATTTAATTTTGCTCGGGTACTTCCACAGGAGGACACCACATTTACTCAATATGAAGAATTTAAAAAAATGTTTGGAGAAGATGGAAGCGTTATGGTTATTGGCTTTCAAGATAAAAACATTTATAAATTGGAGAAATTCAATGATTGGTTTAATCTAGGTAATAAAATTAAAAATATTAATGGGATAAAAGAGGTAATGTCTGTTGGCAACCTATATAATATTATTCGTAACGATAGTTTAAAAAGATTCGATTTTGTACCTATTGTTAGCCAAGCACCAAAATTACAACAAGAATTAGATAGTATAAAAAATGTAATTTCTAAATTGCCATTTTATGAAGGATTAGTTTACAACAAAGAAACTGGTGCTACTTTAATGCTCATTACATTCACCAAAAAAGAACTAAATACAAAACATAGAATAGAAATTGTCAATCAAATTAAAAAAGAAGCCGCAATTTTTGCTGGAAAACATAACCTACAATTGCACTTTTCAGGCATGCCATTTATCCGCACTGCAATTACACAGAAAGTATCTAACGAAATGGAACTTTTTCTTGCACTTGCAATTATCATAACAGCAATTATTCTATGGGTGTTTTTTAGTTCTCTTACTGCGGTATTTTTTTCTATCCTAACTGTTGCAATAGGAGTGGTATGGTCACTTGGAACGCTTGAGCTTTTTGATTATAAAATCACTATTCTTTCAGGATTAATACCTCCACTTATCATGGTGATTGGAATTCCAAATTGTGTTTTTTTGATTAACAAATACCACAGTGAGTATGCGAAACATAAAAACAGAATAAAAGCACTAACAAGGACAATAGAGACTATTGGTGTAACTCTTTTTCTTGCTAACATTACTACAGCTATTGGTTTTGGGGTGTTGTATTTTACTAATAGTTCATTGTTGGTAGAATTTGGAGTAGTTGCAGCCATCAACGTAATGACAACCTATTTTATAACGCTTATTCTTATTCCTATTATTTTTAGTTTCCTTCCGCTTCCAACTGTAAAACACACCAAAAATTTGGAAGGAAAAAGAATTAATAAAATACTCGATTTTATTGATAAACTGGTGCATCATCACCGCAAGGAAATTTATATCACCATAGCAGTAATTACAATTATTTGCTTTTATGGAATGAGTAAAATAAAAGTAATTGGTTTTGTGGTTGATGATTTACCACAAAAAGACCCGATATATGTTGATTTGAAATTTTTTGAGGAAAATTTTCACGGAGTATTGCCTTTTGAAATTTTTATTGATACAAAAAAAACCAACGGAGTATTTGCCGACAACGCTACCAATCTTTATAAAATAAAAAAACTACAAAAAATATTTGCCGAGTATCCTGAATTTTCAAAACCTTTGTCTGTTGTTGAGGCAATAAAATTTTCCTACCAAGCATACAAAGGTGGCAATTCGAAGTTTTACATTCTTCCTGGTGCATCAGAACTACAAAAGCTAAATCAATATGCATCTACCGTAAAAGGAAAGGAAAATAAATTTCAAGGTTTTATAGATTCTACCAAGCAATATACTCGAGTAAGTATTCAAATAGCAGATGTTGGGTCACAAAGAATAAAAGAGTTAATGAGCGAAATCAGACCTAAAGTAGATTCTATTTTCAGTCCTATAGATTATCAAGTGAATTTTACAGGGCACAGCGTTGTGTTCCTTAAAGGAAATGACTACCTTTTGAAAAACCTTTTTGAAAGTTTATTTCTCGAAATTATTCTCATAGCACTTGTTGGATTTGCACTTTTCCGCTCAGTCCGTATTATTTTACTTTCTAAATTACCTGCATTAATCCCTTTGGTAATAACTGCTGGAGTAATGGGTTTTCTTGGAATTCGATTTAAACCATCAACGATTTTAATTTTTAGTATTGCATTTGGTATTTCTTCAGATGGAACGATTTATTTTCTTACTAAATATAGACAAGAACTTAAAAAATACAAACGAAAAGTTTCTGAAGCAGTTTCTATTACCATAAAAGAAACAGGAATTAGTATGATTTACACCGCCATAATTCTCTTTTTTGGGTT
Source organism: uncultured Vicingus sp. (assembly GCA_964360245.1). Lineage (GTDB taxonomy): Bacteria > Bacteroidota > Bacteroidia > Flavobacteriales_E > Vicingaceae. The sequence continues at coordinate 315 of CAYHWX010000042.1, read as the reverse complement.
TGCCATATTTACAGCATCTGGTTTTGGAGGAACTGTTGCATTAGGTGTTCTAATTTCCGTTACATTGTTAGTTTCGATGTGTACAAATCTTGTTTTGCTTCCAGCAATTCTTCTTTCTATTGATAAAAGGCTCAGTAAAAAAGAAGCACGTAAAAGTGCATTAATTGAAATTGAGGAAGAAATTAACTGACATTCAGCACCCATTTTAAAACGTAATAACCGCTTGACTCTTTCGAATTCAAGCGGTTCTTTGCAGCCCGTAGGGGAATCGAACCCCTGTTTCCAGGATGAAAACCTGGCGTCCTAACCCCTAGA